>CAZYTI010000198.1:0-7108 GCA_964650065.1 uncultured bacterium | reverse complement strand
TTCGTTACCCCTATGTGAAAACGCCCCAAATCATGGTCATTATGAGTCAGGAGGCATTCTCAAAATTTTCTCCTCAGTTGGATCCTAAAGGCATGATGCTTATTGAAGAAGAACTGGTCGATCCAACCGGAATTCCCGCTACTGTCAAGCTGTTTAAAATTCCGGCCACTCGAATCGCTGAAGAATTGGGAAGAAAAGTTGTCCTGAATATGGTCATGGCCGGTTTTTTCACCGCTGTCACGGGTCTCATTGGCAAAGATGCCATGCGGAAGTCAGTGGAAACGACAGTACCCAAAGGCACAGAAGCCCTCAATTTAAAGGCTTTTGATCGGGGGTACGATTGGGGCTTGAAAAAGGTTCAAGGAAAGGCTGAATAAAGGCAAGCCCATTCGTACCAAGAAACAATTTTTACTATGGAAGGATGCGTGTCGTCTGGTCTGCCGCATCCTTTTTAAGATGGGTCGTTCCGGATATCGGTCTGGTTTCTGTTGAAAAGTTGATTGTATCATTTTCCGTATTTCAGCGGAAAAAATGGGGTCGCTGGATTTGCTATTCACTATATTTTACCGTATATTAAAAAAATATTTTTTGACGACTATTCATAAAGTTATGATCTGGGCGCTTTGATTGAGTATGAAAGACACATACCCTCCGACTTTTTACTTCGGACGGAATCCCTCCCTACTTCGTGGTGCTCCGGTTGCGGCATCGGTACTGCTGTTCAGGTGTTTACCCAGGCTGTAAACCGAACCGAAATACCTCACGATGAGATCTGCCTGTTGTCCACGGGTATTGGCTGTACGGGTAAAGTAACCGATTATTTGACATTGAATTCCGATGAGCCAAACGGTGGCTGTATCATCGATCGCGCCATGCAACTCACTTCCAAAAATCCCGATTTGAAGATTGTCCTTTTCCTGGATGATGCCGATTATATCGTGGAAGGTGTTGAGACTTTTGTCCGGGCGGGGGACAAAGGGATGGATATTTGTATTATATATCTAAATACTTATCTCAATCGTATTTTTCGGGAGCATAAGGCATCGAATGGAACGCATGGAGAAGTAAACAAGTTAGGAAAGCATTTTCAATCCCCGTTTAACGTTCCCCATTTGGCCAAGTTATGTGGCGCGCAGAATGTTGCCCGATGGACGTCCCATCATCCGAATCGATTGTTGGAATCGCTTATGCATGCTCTACGGCAACGGAGCTATTCTGTCATCGAGGTGATCTCTCCCTGTCTTTTGTACCATATGAATGCGGGCATGAATGGGCAATCGATCGACCGAAGAAAGATGTATCAGGATCGATCTGTGATTAGCAATAATGAACCGACGGAGAATCTTGATCTCAGGTTACAGGAGAATATAATCGTAGGGGAATTTATTCACCAAGACGAATGATGGTTGGAACGAGTGAAAAACATCATCCTGTTGATGACTTTTTTTACACCGATGCCATGCCTTCAGTCTGGTGTCCGGGCTGTGGTATTGGAACCGTGGTGCATGCTTTTCTCCAATCCATAAAAGAGGCGGGATTGGATTCCGAGACGATCCGTGTCGTATCAGGGTTTGGCTGTACGGGGAATGTGGCCGATTACTTGAACATGGATACCCATTGGATTGAAGACGGGACTGTTTTCAGTTATGCCGCTCAGCTTTCGGAGGAAAATCAAGATTTGAAAATCGTCGTTTTTTCCAACATCACCGATTTTTTAAAAACAGGAGCACAAGATTTTATCGAGATTCAACGGCACAGCACCAATCTTCTCATTATTCATACCAATAATTTTTTCTATATCGTCACTGAGAAGGGGATGATTCCCACGTCACCATACATACGGAAGTTGAATGCCGAATGTGGCGAGGTGACTTACAACATTCCTCTCATGGCAAAGGCGTGCGGGGCCACTTATATTGCCAGATGGACACCGTTTCACGCCGGGTGGTTGAGATTTTCGATACAGGACGGATTATCACGGCGGGGATTCTCGATGGTCGAGGTCGTTTCGCCCTGCTTGTTGTATCATGCCAATGAAAAGTGGATTGGCAATGCCGGGGAGCAGATGAAATTTTATAATGACAATACTGTAATAGAATCAAATATTTCGATAGAGGACCTGGATATTAAGGCCAATCAAAAGATCATTGTAGGCAAGTTTCTGGATAGGGGATGAAATACGAAATCCACACATTGGAAGATCGATGTAAGGGATGTTTGATATGCATTGAAATTTGCCAGGCAGATGTCTTAACCCTGTCCGAACATGTCAATAAAAAGGGTTATCATTTTCCGCAAATTGTGAAAAAAGAGAACTGTATCGGTTGCGGTATGTGTGAGATGTTCTGTCCCGATCTTGCCATATGGGTGACTTCTGATGAGAAGGAGGCCGTCCAATGACGCATACCATCCTGCGAAAAGAGACGCTCAGTGAGGAAAATTACCTCATTGAAGTGAAGGCACCTCAGATTGCCCAAAAGTACCAGCCCGGTCAGTTCCTCATTCTTCGTATTTGTGAAGAGGGGGAACGAATCCCCCTGACTGTTGCAGATATCAATCCGCTACGGGAATCGGTGGTTCTCATTTTCCAAGTCGTAGGTAAGACCACGAAACAATTGGCTTCACTGGACGTGGGCGATATCATTCTTGATTGTATCGGACCATTGGGAACTCCCAGTGAAATAAAGAATTTCGGACGGGTGATATGCATAGGTGGCGGTACAGGGATTGCCTGTATATATCCGGTGATCCGTGCGCTGTCAGAGGCAGGGAATAAGATCCTTTCCATTATTGGCGCGAGAAGGGAATCTTTACTCCTACTGGAGGAGGAAATAACCAAACTCAGTTCGGAAATGCATGTGATCACCAATGATGGATCCAAAGGACGTCGAGGACTCGTTACGGATGTGCTTAAAGAATTGATAAAAAAATATAAAAACACCGGCGGAATTGATAGGGTAATTACCATCGGTCCTCCGGTAATGATGAAGGCCGTGGCAGAGATGACCCGTCCATACAGCATTCCCACCATTGCCAGTTTAAATACCATCATCATCGATGGTTCCGGGATGTGCGGATCGTGTCGCGTATATGTGGATAACTCGATGAAACTATGCTGCATTTCAGGGCCGGAGTATGATGCGCATCAGGTCAATTTCGATGATGTCATCAGTCGTTTAACCATGTTTCGGGATAAAGAGGCACAGTCTCTGGCCCATTATGAGGGCAAGGACTAGCGAAGATCATGATGATTCAAAATAAAAAAGCACCCATCAAACTGAACGACGCCTACTGCAGCCGATGCGGAATATGCGCCTCGGTTTGTCCTTTTGACGTGATTTCTCTGAATTCTGAAGGTCGTGAACTCGTTATAGATATCGAGAAATGTCAGTTTTGTGGACTTTGTGCGGGTGTGTGTCCCACATCCGCTATTGAAATTATCTACTATGATTACGAATCGTTAATTCGGTATATTGGTGAACAAAAAGAGGCGTTGGAGGCAGATGATCTTGTGATCATGTGCCGGGGAAGCGGTCCTCCTTCCTCTAAAACGATGGATGTGCTCAGCGGTGGAGATGTCCGTCAATACGTACTGCTCAGATTGCCCTGCGTGGGGAGAGTGCAGGCGGAATTCTATTTAAACGCATTTGCCCTGGGTATTCGGAAGATTGTCGTCATTCAATGTGAAGCGGATTTATGTCGGTTCGAGACGGGAAATTCGGTTCAGAACCGTCAAATTATTCTGCTCAAGGAATTGTTAGAACAACTGGGTTATGAGAAAGATCGACTCACGATTATCCACAGTTCTCTGAAATCAGACTATGACACGGTTAAATGTGTAGGCTGTGATAAATGCGCATACATCTGCCCCAACGATGCCATTGAAGCCCAGTCCTTATCTACGCCCAGAATCAACTTGGATAAATGTGTAGGCTGTGGTGTGTGCAGTCTCGTTTGTCCCCACTTGGCTATACAGTTGAAAGGCTTTGAATATGAACATGTGACGCGGGTAACGAGGTCATACATAACCAAAGTTGAGGATTCGAAAGGTGAGAGCAAACATCCCACGATTCTCGTATTCTGTTGTCAGTGGGCCGAGTTCTCCGCCTTGGACGACGATCTGGGGAGTCGCGTTCAAAAAAACAGGGTGATCGTCGAAATTCCTTGTTTCAACGCCTTGGATCCCTGTTATGTCGTTGATGCTTTGACATTAGGATACGATGGTGTACTGGCCATCGTGTGTTCCGAGGAAAACTGCAAAAATGAGAATGGCCGTGGAACCGCCAAGCGGAATATGCTGGCTCTGAAGCGGGTTTTAAATAACTTGAACCTTTCCCATCGGTTTGAATTGTGTCTCAATTCTCCCCGGATCGTTTCGGATTTTGATACTAAAGTCAATGCGTTTCTCGATAAGATTTCTTCAATGAAAATCGATCAAGAGTAGAATAATATGGTGTCGATCATCAACAAGAAGGAGCTTGCTCCGAAGATTAAAACCATTGAGCTCCAGGCCCCGGATGTGGCAGGGGAGGTGAAGCCAGGGCATTTCGTGATTTTACGCATCGATGAAAAGGGTGAACGATTTCCTCTTAGCATAGCCGGTGTGAAACCTGTTGATGGCACGGTTCAGATCATTTTTGCAGAGGTGGGGAAAAGTACGCAACGGCTTGGGAAAATCGAAGAAGGAGGGGGCATTCTGGATCTGGTGGGCCCTCTGGGAAAGCCAACCGAAATCGATCGATTCGGAAGCGTGCTTTGTGTGGGGAGCGGTGTTATGTCGGGCCCACTTCTATACACGGCGTCCTCACTTCGAAAAGCCGGTAATCAAATCACCGGTGTCCTCGGTGCCAGGAACAAGGAAACCTTAATTCTCGAAAAAGAGATGAATACCGTGTGTGATGAACTGTATGTCACTACGGATGATGGGTCTGCGGGAGAGACTGGAATCGGTTTTTTAAATCAACTCCTTGATGAGAAACAGTTTGACCGTGCCATCGTGATGGGACCTGTGATTACCATGAAAACTGTATCTGAGATGACCAGACGTCTTGGAATCAAGACCCTCGTTACCCTGACACCCATCATGGTTGATGGTACGGGCATGTGCGGCTGCTGCCGTGTTTCGGTGTCTGACAAAATCCGATATGCCTGTATCGACGGACCGGAATTCGATGGACACGATGTGGACTGGGATCAATTGATATCCCGGAAATATATCTTTTTACCGGAGGAGCGGATGTCCTCGTTACTTTTCGAACGGCATGAGGGGATTCAGTCATGATCCGTATTGGCGGCATTCGAATTCCAATGCCCGAGCAGAGGGTTGAGGAACGTATTGAAAATTTCGATTCCGTCCCTCTCGGATATAGTGAAGAAGAAGTCGTTGCCGAGGCGCGTCGGTGTATCATGTGCCAAAACGCGCCGTGCGAGGCTCATTGTCCTGCCCGGATGAAAATCAGACGAATCATTCGTGAAATTGCCTTCCGGAACTACAAAGAGGCCTACCTGATCGCCAAGCAGGACAATCCGATCCCCGCTATCGCGGGACGGGTATGCCCCCAAGAAGCTCAGTGCGAAGGGGTTTGTCCCCTTGCCCAGGAGGGTAATGGTATCAATATCGGCAAGCTGGAGGCCTTTGTCGCGGATTGGGCCATGAGGCATGGCGTTAAGGAATCGGTCGATATACAAGAGAGGCCCGAGAGAGTCGTGATTGTTGGGTCGGGCCCTGCCAGCATCAGTTGTGCTGTAGATTTGCGGAAATTTGGGTATCGGGTCGTCCTGTACGAGGCATTGCACATGCCTGGTGGAGTACTTCAGTACGGCATCCCCGCATTCCGTTTGCCGCGTAATATACTGGACTATGAAATTGCATACCTCAACGAGATCGGTGTGGATGTACAATTAAACAAGATTGTCGGACAAAACATCACTTTTAAAGAGTTGCGTCAAACAGTTGATGCGATTTTTTTAGGGACGGGAGCAGGAGCACCTCGTTTCATGCGAATCGAAGGGGAGAGGCTCAAGGGTGTGTATTCGGCCAACGAGTTCCTTATCCGAGTCAACTTGATGAAGGCTTACAAATTTCCAGAATACGACACCCCTATCGTGTGTGGTGAAAAGGTCGGTGTCATCGGAGCGGGGAACGTTACGATGGATTCCGCTCGTTGTGCAATGCGGTTAGGGGCCAAAGAGGTGCATATTCTCTATCGCCGCACGCTGAAAGAATCCCCTGCACGGGATGAAGAGATTCAACATACCCTGGAAGAGGGAATCCTTTTTCACGAACTGGTCAATCCCATCAGTATTCTGGGCGATGCACATGGATGGGTGCGAGGGATCGAATTGATACGGATGAAATTGACTAAACCCGACGATAGTGGCCGTCCTCGGCCCGTGCCCGTCGATGGAAGTGAATTCACCATGGAGTTGGATACGGTCGTGGAAGCCATTGGGAACGAACCCAACCGACTCTTCCTGGATCGGACACCAGAGCTGGAGACGACCAAATGGGGAACCATCGAGGTCGATGAGCATTTAATGACAAACATCGAAGGTGTGTTCGCCGGGGGTGATGCGATTCGGGGGGGGGCGACGGTTATCCTGGCCCTGGGGGATGGTCGGATGGCCGCACAATACATTCACGAATACATATCGGAAAAAGTGAAATCAGATGTTGGATAAAGTTATTAAAAATAATTTGAAAGGGAGAATATGAAAATCCATGAGTATCAAGCCAAAGAGCTGTTCCGGTCGTTCGGCATTCCCGTACCCGACGGAAAGGTCGTGGAAACGGCGGCTAATGCCGGAAAAGTGACCGAAGAGATTGGTGAAAAAGCAGTGATCAAGGCACAGATACATGCAGGCGGAAGAGGAAAAGGCGGAGGTATCAAACTGGCCGACTCGCCAACAATGGCCGAAGCAGAGGCTTCTAAAGTTATCGGCATGACACTGGTCACTCATCAGACCGGACCGGAGGGGAAACTCGTCCGAAAGGTCCTGGTAGAAGAAGCCCTGGATGTCCAGAAGGAACTCTATCTCGGGATGGTGGTCGACAGAGAAAATTCATGCATCACCGTGATTGCCTCAGAGGAAGGCGGTGTGGAGATTG
>CAZYTI010000197.1:0-7118 GCA_964650065.1 uncultured bacterium | reverse complement strand
ATTTGAGCCGGCGATTGAATACATCGAGAAATCCTTGAAAGTGATGGATGAGATGGATTTCAAAGGCATTATACCTCAGGCGCTTGTTTGGCTTGGTCAGGCCTTATTGGGCCTCGACCGGATATCGGAAGCAGAAGATTTGGTCTTGAAGGCGCATCAGATGGCTGAAGATTTAGATCAAAAAGCTTATCTGGGATTTGCCAAAAGGGTTTTGGGGACGATTGAATTAAAACGACTCGAAAGCGGGGGAGAGGTTTCACAGGACGTAAGTTTCCTGGAGCATATTGAAATTCCCCTGACGGAAAGTTTGAAAATATTTGAAGCATTGAAGATGGAGCACGAAATTGGTAGAACCTGTTTTGAATACGCGCGGTTTTACAGACTGACCGGAAATGATTCTATGATGGAAAAATTCGCTCACAGGGCTAAGGAAATATTCAAGAAATTGGGTGCCATGGGGGATCTGGACAAAGTCAATCAACTCATCGCAGTATAAGCCAAGGAGGTGTTAACATGGAACCGATCACAGATATTGAGAAGGAGGAACAGGATTGGCTCGAGAATACCTACCAGGGGAACAACATGCGGGAATTGACGGGCCGGGTCATCGTCCTCGGGGCCATTATAGGTATCCTGCTCATATCTTCTAATACTTACCTGGGATTGAAGACCGGTTTCACCGAAGGGGGATCCATCATCGCGGCCATTCTGGCCTTTTCCATCGTCAGGGCATTCAAGGGAAAATTAACCATATTGGAGAACAACCTCGCCCAGACCATGGCCTCTGCTGCAGCCAGTATCGGTATCATGGTCAGTGCCATCCCGGCTCTGATCATACTAGGTTACGAATTTACACCTTTCGAACTCTTCCTCTGGATTTTTTTAGTCAGTATCCTGGGTATTCTCTTTGCCATCCCCCTCAGAAAGCAGATGGTCGTCATCGAAAAACTCACCTTCCCCAGCGGCACGGCCTGTGCGGCCACCATCACCGCCATGCACTCCAATGAGGGAGAGGCCGTTAAGAAAGCCAAAGTCCTGGGTTTAGCGGGCCTTGTTGCCGGCGTGTTCACCTGGTTCCGGGACGGTATCCCGGCTTTTATCCCCGGCATGACGAGTCTGCCCGGTAAGATCGGCGGCCATGCTCTGGCGAGGCTGATGTTCGGTATCAACTGGAGTCCCATGATGTTCGGTGTGGGTTTTCTCGTCGGTCCTAAGATCGGAATCAGCCTTCTGTTGGGCGCGGTCGTAGGTTGGGGCGTATTAGCTCCTCTCCTGGCCAATGCCGGGATCATCGAGGGAATCGGTTACAGGCAGATCACTTCATGGACGATGTGGGTGGCCATTGCCATCATGGTGACATCGAGCTTTACCTCTCTGGCTCTACGGGGCGGGACGATAATCAGGGCCTTTCAGTCGATGAAAGGAACCAAGTTGGGAAAAGACAGTCAAATCGAAATTCCGTTCCATCTATGGTTGATTTTCATCCTCATCGCCGCGGTGATGACCTCTGTGATCATGACCCTTTTCTTCCAAATACCCGTTTGGATGACATTTCTGGCCATCATCATATCCTATGTTTTTGCCATCGTCACCATACGTGCTTACGGTGAAACCGATATCAATCCCGTGGCGGCCACCGGATATAGTACCCAGCTTCTCTATGGGGGGATTGCCCCGGGACAGATGATGACCAACGTCATGGCCGCCGGCATTACAGCGGCCGGTGCCAACCAGTCGGCCGATATGATGCAGGATTTGAAAACCGGATATCTATTGGGTGCAACACCCAGGAAACAGACCTATGTACAGCTCATCGGTTCGGCCATAGGGGCTATCGTGGTGGTCCCCGTGTTCCTGGCACTCACCGGGGCCTATGGCCTGGCCACAGAGAATCTACCTGCACCGAGTGCCGTGAACTGGTCCGGAATGGCCAAATTACTCTCCCAGGGATTTTCTGCACTACCTCCGCATACACTGATCGGTATCCTAATTGGCGGCATATTGGGTATTCTTCTCACCCTTTTAGGGAATACCAAATTGAAGAAATTTACCCCTTCTCCCATCGGACTCGGTATAGCGATGATCGTACCGGGCTTTTTCTCGGTTTCCATATTCCTGGGATCGATGGTGAAACTCCTGCTGTCGACAAAATTCCGCCGCTGGATGGAGTCGTACCAGATAGCCCTGGCTTCGGGTGCCATTGCCGGTGAGGGGATCGTAGGTGTCATCATTTCGATTTTCAGGGTTACAGGGATATTTTAAATCCTTAAAGAAAAACCGATAAACGACATGGCCTCCCATAGAGAGCATTCTCAATGGGAGGCCATGTTTTTGTTTTACGCCTCGAGAGAAATTTCATATCTTTCAAAATATGAAGCGGCCTACAAACCGTAGCTGAAGAACCATTGCCCAAAAGGTGTAAAACAAAAAACTTGCTTATTTTCTTATTTTATTGTAAATTTTAGACTAACTTTCTTTTGAGTGGGATTAGGAACATGTTGGATGGCAGGGTACTCTTGCTAAATCAGAATTATGAGCCCATGAGTATTTGCAGTGCGAAACGGGCGATTATACTGCTCTATTTGGAAAAAGCCGAAATCATTGAGCGGAATCACGAGATGGTGCATTCGGTGAGTATGACCATCCCTCTGCCCAGTATCGTGCGTCTCTGCCGTATGGTCCATGTACCCCGGAAGCGAATCCTGCTCAATCGTAAAAATATCATCAAACGGGATAAACACCAGTGTCAGTACTGTGCTACTTTTGATGGATCTGTCACAGTCGATCATATTTTACCCAAGGACCGGGGGGGACAGGACTCCTGGGAGAATCTTGTGTGTGCGTGTATGAAATGCAATTCTCAAAAGGGAAATCAGACACCAAAGGAAGCGGGTATCGTCTTACTGAAAAAACCGCGCAAACCCGGATATCTCTTCTTTATTCAAACAATTGTTGGAATTCCTGATGACCGATGGAAGCCCTATCTTTTTATGTCGTAAAGTGAATTGGAATACCGGAGGAAGATGAAGAAAAGAATTCTCAGCGGAATGCGTTCGACCGGAAAATGCCATCTGGGAAATTATGTCGGTGCACTTGAAAACTGGATTCGATTGCAAAATGAGTATGAGAGCTACCACATGGTGGCCGATTGGCATATGCTGACCACAGATCTTGAGCATACCCGTGAAATTGCTCCCAATAGCCTCGATGTGGTCATAGATTGGTTGAGCGCAGGGTTGGATCCTGAGAAGAGTCCTCTCTTCATTCAGTCCCATATCAAAGAGCATGCTGAACTTCATCTTCTCTTTTCCATGCTCGTTACCGTTCCACGACTCCAGCGAAACCCGACCGTAAAAGAGCAAGCTCGAGATCTGGGAATTGAAGCCAATATGTCTTATGGACATTTGGGTTACCCTGTCCTCCAGGCCGCCGATATCCTTCTTTACAAAGCCCATGCCGTGCCCGTAGGCGAGGATCAAGCCCCCCACGTGGAAATGACAAGAGAAATCGCGCGTCGTTTCAATGGCCTTTACGGTGAAGTATTTCCGGAACCTGAGACACTACTTACGCAATTCTCACGGCTTCCGGGATTGGATAATCGGAAGATGAGTAAATCCTTGAACAACACTATTTTTCTGACAGAAACACCCGAGGCAATCGAAAAGAAGATGATGACGGCCTATACCGATCCCAAGAAAATACGAAAGGCCGATCCGGGGAATCCTGATGGCTGTGTAGTTTTTGCCTATCATAAAAAGTTCAGTGAGAAAAACATTTTGGTTATCGATTCGGATTGCCGGAAAGGATAACTCGGCTGCGTGGAACATAAAAAAGACCTTGCCGGGCTAATCGGAGAGCAATTTGATTCTTTTCGTGAAAAACGAGCTTATTATGAGTCCCATACGAACGAAGTGGAAGACATTATTCGAGATGGAGATGAAAAGGCAAGAAGAGTCGCCATGGATACCATGGCCCACGTAAGGGAGGCGATGGGAATGGGGTAGCCTTGTCCGAGATCATTGAAAAAAAAGAGCAATATCAGATCAAACTGCCCAATTTTGAAGGGCCCCTGGATCTTCTTTTGTATCTCATCAAGAAAGAGGAAGTAGATATATACGACATCCCCATTGCTAATATCACCAAGCAATATCTCGAGTACATTGAGATATTGAAAGAGCTGGATCTTGAGGTGGCAGGAGAATTTATCTTGATGGCTGCCACCCTCATTCAAATAAAAGTAAGGATGCTCCTGCCCCGTACCGAAGAAGAGATAGAGGAAGAAGAGGATCCACGAGCCGATTTGGTACGTCAGATTTTGGAATACAAACGTTACAAAGAGGTTGCAGAATCACTTTCTGATATAGAGGTACAACAGAGGAGGTTATATCCCAGAGCTTTCTTCAGTTGGGCAAAAAAATTCAAGGGGAAAGATAAAATCTCCAATAAGGAATCCTTAAAGGATGTGTCATTATTTGATCTTTTAAGCGCATTCAAAACCGTTCTGGATAATATGCCCAAGGTGACGGCACATGAAGTTGCTGCCCTGGGTGTGACTATAGAAGATCAGATAGAGTTTCTTATGGAGCAGCTGAAGGCCAAAGAACGGATTGGTTTCAGAGAGATTATAGAACAGTTGAAAGAGCGAATCATTGTCATTGTCACATTCATGGCCATTTTGGAGTTGATAAAGACCCATCAGATTCGAATTCAACAAGCCTCGGTCTTTGGAGATATCTGGATACTCAAACGATAGAACCAGTATGCGAAAGAAGCGTGAAAACTTAAAACAGATCGTGGAAGCACTCATTTTTGCTTCGGATATTCCCATAACGGCCGATCAGATCAAGGGATTCATCGGTGATATCACTGGAGGACAAATCAAGAAAGCCATTGATGAACTCAATCTGGAGTATAAAAAGGCAAACAGGGCTTTCAAAATCGTGAATGTGGCTGGCGGATTCCAGATGGTCAGTCGGGATACCTATTCGCACTGGGTGAGGAAACTCTTCCTGAAACGCAGTAGAGCCAAATTAACACCTGCAGCGCTGGAGACGCTGTCCGTTGTTGCATTCAAGCAGCCCGTGACCAAGAGTGAAGTTGCAGCCATTCGAGGTGTGAATTGTGATGCTGTCATGCATACCTTATTAGAGAGGAAGCTCGTAACCATCTCGGGACGGGGAGATGGACCCGGGAGACCTTTGCTGTTTCGGACGACCAAAGAATTTTTACGGTATTTTGGTGTGAATGATATTACCGATTTACCTAAACCAAAAGAATTAGAGGAGATACTCAAGGAGGGAAATAATCTCCCCGTTGATGCAATTGAATAGATACCTGGCGATTTGCGGTGTGGCATCACGAAGAAAGGCCACCGACGCGATCGTCAAGGGTAGAGTGAATGTGAATAATCAACCGATACTGGATTTAGGACGTACGATCGATCCGGACAAGGATCTTATCGATTTGGATGGACATCGGTTGGCCTATCCAAGACATTTTCGTTATATTTTGTTAAATAAACCCCAGGGCGTAATCACAACAGTGGATGACGATCGGGGACGTAAAACCGTCCTGGATTTAATTGATTCCAAAGAACGCCTATTTCCTGTCGGGAGATTGGATTTCGACACGGTGGGAACACTGTTACTCACCAATGATGGGGACTTGACCTATCGATTGACCCATCCCAAATATCGTGTGGAAAAGATATACCATGCCTGGGTGAAGGGTCGAGTCGGTGAGACAGAGATACAGCAACTCAAACAAGGTGTGGCCATCGATCTTGACGTCGTGGTCCGTGGAGATGCCAGAATTATCTGTCGCGAGCCCCAACGAACAAGAATTGAAATTTCTATTCATGAGGGAAAGAAACGACAAATTAAACGGATGATGAAGGCAATTGGATCACCCGTGATCCAGTTGGAGAGGCACCAATTTGCCGGATTGACCACAGGCAATCTAAAACGAGGTGAATGGCGACATTTAACTGCAGTGGAAGTGAATTGTCTCTACGAAAAAACCGGATTGATAAGGAGACCTGCATGAGTCACGCCAATTTGCCCTTCAATCGTACTGTGATCGATGCAACAATCGATGCAATGAATATCGATCCCGGCACCTCTTCAATCCGTGAGCTTTGTCGATTGGTGGATAGAATTGAAAAAAATTTAAACACGACATTCGTTCGGATGGAGTTAGGAGTTCCCAATTTAAAAACAAATCGAGCGGCCATTGACGCTGAAATCGATATACTTACCAAAGGAAGTGTGTCGAACCGTTACTCTCCATTCGATGGCATTCCGGCTTTGAAAAATGAAACGTCTGTCTTTATGAAAAAATTTCTGAACATCGATGTGCCGCCCGATTTTTGTTTCCCCACCATCGGGGCCATGCATGGCGGTTTTCTCGCTCAGGCCGTAGCTGGACGAGTGAATAAAATGAAAAATGTCATTTTGTTTTTAGATCCGGGATTTCCCGTGAATAAAATTCAAAATCGATTTTTAGGGCTCAAGGCCGATTCCATCGACATCTATGAAAAAAGAGGAGACGATCTCATTGCTGCGGTGGAAGCCCGATTGAAAAAAGGGGATGTCGCGGCTTTGTTTTATTCCAATCCCAATAATCCGACCTGGATTACTTATACGGAAGCGGAACTTCGAGGATTCGGTCGTATTCTAACAAAATATGATACCATTGCCATCGAGGATCTTGCCTATTTAGGTATGGATTTTGAAGATGGATATGAAAATCTCGATCTTCCACCATATCCACCCACGGTAGCCAGATATACCGATAATTATATCATCCTGATAAGCAGTTCCAAGATATTTAGTTATGCAGGTCAACGTATCGGATTGGCAGTATTATCACCCCAGTTGTTTCAACGGGAGTCTGATGATCTGGAAGCGTTTTTTGGAGTCAGGAACTTTGGGCATTGTTTTTCACAGATCGGGCTCTGTTGTACCACATCCGGCGTTCCCCAAGCTCCTCAGCATGGATTGACGGCGCTGCTCCAAAAAGTAAATTCAGGGGATTGGAATTTTCTGCATGATCTGAGGGAATACCAGGAGAGAGCCCGGTTTATGAAAAATGTGTTTCAAGAAAACGGATTTCAAATC
>CAZYTI010000196.1:2015-7125 GCA_964650065.1 uncultured bacterium | reverse complement strand
GCCACTATGTGGATGTTATTCCCGCATCGCGAAGTACAGGGAGCCTGCTGAAACCATTCCTCTATGCAGGTATGCTCCAGTCTGGGGAGCTGCTCCCGTCTACCCTCGTTCCCGATATCCCCACCCGGTTAGGGGGATTCGCCCCCCAGAATTATTCCCGTACTTTTGAAGGTGCCATACCCGCTTATATGGCATTGGCAAGATCCCTGAATGTTCCGGCTGTACGATTACTCCACCGATTCGGTGTGGATCGCTTCTCCCGCCTCCTCAAGTCTCTGGGAATGCGCACGCTGTTTCGGCCGGCGCCGGATTACGGTCTCTCCTTAATTTTAGGTGGAGCAGAAGGGTCACTCTGGGAAATGACCGGTATTTATGCGGGAATGGCTCGATCTGTGAATCATTTTTTTACCAGCAAAACCGGGAATCCCTTTTTCCATCCCACTTATATGTTGCAAGAAAATGTGTCCGGTCGATCCGGTCTCCGGTCTGATCAACGATTTTTTTCAACCCAATCTCCATTAAGTGCTGCTGCATCCTGGCTCACTTTTGAAGCGATGGTGGAGGTGACACGACCCACAGACGAGAGAGGTTGGCGAAATTTCACTTCATCCCGGAAAATAGCATGGAAAACCGGGACCAGCTACGGTTTTCGAGACGGTTGGGCTATCGGTGTGACTCCCCAATATGCAGTGGGTGTATGGGTAGGAAATGCGGATGGTGAAGGACGCCCGGGCCTCACTGGCCTCGGTGCGGCCGCTCCGATTCTTTTTGATCTTTTTAACCTCCTGGAGCCTGGGACCTGGTTCGATTGTCCTGAAAATGAAATCTTTAAAATTGAAGTTTGTGAACACAGCGGATATCGTACCGGACCCTACTGCACCGTAACTATCGAGATCCAAAGTCACGAAGCCGGTTTTAACATGGAAAGATGTCCCTATTGTCGCATGGTTTTTTGTGACTCTACGCTTCAGTGGCGTGTTCACTCTGGTTGTGAACATGTGGCTTCCATGGTACAAGCATCATGGTTTGTTCTGCCGCCGGCTATGGAGTGGTTATACCGGCAGAAACATTCCGATTATCGTCCCCTTCCTCCCTACCGACCCGATGCTTATGTCACAATGGATTTTCCCCGAACGCCTGTCATGAGCCTTATTCGACATGAAGCCCATAGCAAACTTTATGTTCCTGTCGAGCTTGACGGCAAACAAGGCAAAATGGTTTTCGAAGCGACCCATCGTAATCCCTCCACCACCATTTTCTGGCATCTGGACGATAATTTCTTCACTTCAACGCATGACATCCACCAAATCGCCCTCGCCCCGGTTCCCGGAGAGCACATCCTCACACTGGTCGACGAAAATGGGGAAAGGCTGGTGCATTCATTTTCAGTACTTCAAAAGGTCGCAGGTGCTTCCCTGGTGAGCGGGGGAAGATGAGGCGATATTGAAAATATAGGATGCAAAACATTTTTGATTTGCGTAGGAGGGGTACATTGTGTAGGGGCACATTGCAATGTGCCCCTACGGACGTATCATGTATTATAATAATCCCATGCACATGATTTGGCAGAATGATGTAGGCATCTAATTCAATATTGGGCCGAACCATGGCTGTACGTCGCCATTCCTTATCCACGATTTTGCCATACGGATTCAATATCATCTTTTCATCCACAATTTCTCCGAATAGGCAAATCCGATTATAGGTGCATATGGTAATGAAATATCCACCCGGCTGTGAATAATCATACCCTTTCAGACGGATGGAACGCCGATGTTGTTTGGGTTGGGTTTGTCAGTTATCTTTCATTTGCAAAAGGGAAATTCTTGATTCATATCAGGTGAGAGGCCGGCGTTTAAAGTTTTCAACCCTGACAACGTTTAGGATTTCTTACCCTTCAAACGTATTCAAATGCACTGACCCATGAGGCCGAATGCTGAGCACCAGTACTTTTCCTTCTCCGAAAATCGACTCCATACGTTGAACATATTCATCAACGGCAGCAGCCGGTAAAAAAACCTGTATGGTTCCGGCAAAGCCGCCGCCGTGCACCCGGCAGGCACCGGCCCGAATATCGGAAATATACTTTTCTGTCATTGCCAGGGCCAGGGCAACGCCCTGCTCCCGAATGTTTTTCACGGTATAGATATTCTGCAGCCATTTGAATGAGGAATTCCCCGATGCGTTGACAAGATCGAGAAACCTGGTGAAATCGCCCGTTTCCAGGGCATCCACCTGATCCAGCACCCGGGCGTTGTCACCCAGAAAGTGAAATGCTCGTAAAATGGCCCGATCCCCCACCAGGGGACGCAGTTTTTTGATTCTTGAAATGAATGGTTCGGATTCCAGATCACGGCAAAACTCCACGTTCAGGGCTTGAGCCACGGATTTCATTTCTTTGGGAACCGACGCATAATCGTCGGTTAGATCAGCATGGTTCCCCCCGGTATCCACCACCAGGAGACGATAATCTTGCGAGGCGAAATCAAAATCGATTTTTTTAACCAGGGGATCTTCGGGATCCTTGAAATCGATGGTCACGATTCCGCCCACTGCGCAGGTCATCTGATCCATGAGGCCACAGGGCTTCCCGAAATAATGATTCTCGGCATACTGACCGATCATGGCGATGGTTTCAGGTGGTATCCGGCCATCATTGAACAGATGATTGAATATCGTCCCTACCAGCACTTCAATTGAAGCCGAGGAACTCAGCCCCGAGCCAGGCAGGACATCACTGGTTACATGGGCATGAAATCCACTCACGGTATACCCCAAAGCCTGGAAACGAGCCGCCATTCCGCGGATCAGAGCGGAAGTCGTACCTTTCTCGGAGTCTACACTGTCCAAATGCATTAAATCGACTGTAAAGGGCTCAGAATAGCCCTCAGATATCATTTTCACGACAGTCGACCCGTTAACCGCCGCAATTGCGATGGAATCCAGGTTTACACCGGCCGCCAGCACCCGGCCGTGGTTATGATCGGTATGGTTCCCGCCGATTTCTGTACGCCCGGGTGTACTGAAAAAATGCAGATCCCTCTCACCAAATTCTTCTTCGAATTTGTGGATCAGGTTCGCCCATCGCTGGGACTGCGTTTCCAGAACATTGTCCTCTTCACCATAAATCTCATGAAAAACCGCATGTATTTTGCCCATATCAAAAGACATCGTCATCCCTTTGCTTTTATCATGTAATCCTTAGTATCCCCAAAGCTACAGAGACGTTATCTTTTTTACTTAAATTATTATTTATCTCTGTGACTCTCTGTGGTTATCCTTAATTATTCATAAAAATCGGGAATCCAAAATGATCAGACGATCACCTTTGCACCCTTGCCGACCCCCCCTCGGCAAATGCCTCTACTTCCGGTAATCTGGCCATGGTCACATCGCCCGGAAATGTCGTCAGGAGAGCCCCATGCGCCCAACCCAGACGGAGGGCCTGTTCCGGTTCTTTCCCGGAGATCAAGCCATAGACGAGACCCGTGGCAAAACCGTCTCCCCCTCCGATGCGATCCAGGATTTCCAACCGACATGTGGGAGTCACAAACGACTGGCCATCATACCACATTACAGCACCCCAATTGTGCCGGTTGCTGGAAACCACTTCCCGCAACGTGGTGCCCACCAGCTTGATGTTGGGAAATTGCTCCTTCACCCGTTCTATCATTTGGAAAAAGGTCTTGGTGTCCAACTTCGATTCGGAAGCCACCTCCGGACCGGGAATACCCAGACCCAGTTGCAGGTCTTCTTCATTGCCGATGAGGGTATCCACGTGACTCACGATGTTCCGGAGAACCTTCTGGGCCTTTTTCAATCCACCGATGGGAGCCCATAACTTTCCCCGGTAGTTCAGATCGAATGAGTTAATGGCACCCGACTTTTTAGCCGCCTTCATGCCCTCGACAATCACCTCTGAAGTGGTCTCGGACAGGGCGGCAAAAATGCCTCCGGAATGGAACCACCGGACGCCCCGACCGAAGATATTATCCCAATCGAAATCGCCCGGTTTGAGTAATGCACCCGCTTCGTTGCACCGGTTGTAAAACACCACCGGGGGGCGCACACCATATCCGCGATCACTGTACACGGTAGCAATATTGGGCCCTCGTACACCGTCATGCTCGAACCACTTAAAGAACGGAGTGACTCCCATTTCCCGAACCCGGTTCTGCACCATATCGCCGATCCCGTAATTGACCATGGCCGTGGCGACTCCGGTCTGCAAACCGAAACAATCCGATAAACCAGCCGCCACATTATATTCACCCCCGGACACATGGATATCCACAGAGCGGGCTTTCCGAAAAGGAATCACACCCGGATCGAGCCTGTGAACCAGTGCCCCCAGAGAGAGGAAATCCAGTTCGCATCCATCTTTACGAATCGCTAAGCCTGGCATGTTTAATCCTCCTTAGCTGAAAAATTTTTGGTTAATCTCGATCATATCATGCGTTGCCTCTATTATGAGAAAATGAATGCAAAAAGTCAAGTAATTGTTTTGTCCTTGCCATTATAGAATAGTTTTTGTAATATTAAAACAAATGTGCCACGAAGGCACAAAGACACGAAGTACAAGCAATATTATTTATACAAAATTTATTTGTTTATTTCAACCTTGATCTAAAATTCTCTATATTTACTCTTTTCTTTCTTTGTGTCTTCGAGTCTTTGTGGCATTAGTTTGTTGATCAACCGGATTTCAAATTAATGCCCGTACCAGAACAAAAACTTCGAATATCCGTCATCATTCCCTGCTTTAACGAAGAAAAGAACCTTCAGACGAACATACTGAACGAGGTGGCAGACTATTTGTCACTTCAGCCCTACCCCTATGAAATCATCATCGTCAATGACGGATCTACCGATAACAGCCGGACCCTGATTCATAACTTCACGAAAAACACCCCATCCGTCTCCCTCATCGATATTCCCCACGGAGGAAAGCCATGGGCTGTATGGGCAGGGATTCAATCAGCACGGGGAGACATTCTACTCCTCACAGACATGGATCAATCGACACCCATTCAGGAACTGGAAAACCTCCTCCCTTGGTTTGAAAAGGGCTATGACGTGGTGATCGGTTCGAGGGGAACCTTACGCCAGG
>CAZYTI010000196.1:1694-2005 GCA_964650065.1 uncultured bacterium | reverse complement strand
AATAACCGGCAGCATCATTTTCAAACTTCTTCGTCGCCTCTTTCTTCTACGGAACATCAACGATACCCAATGCGGATTTAAAGCATGCCGTCGTGACGCCGCTCTAGAGATATTCCCCCACCTCCAGTA
Organism: uncultured bacterium; assembly: GCA_964650065.1. GTDB lineage: Bacteria > Zhuqueibacterota > QNDG01 > QNDG01 > DSAB01 > CAZYTI01. The sequence continues at coordinate 1,876 of CAZYTI010000196.1, read as the reverse complement.
TTACAAACAGGAAAAAAAACCCAAGGGATGGAGGGTCTCGGCCTATGATGTCGAACTCCTCTATCTCTTCCAAAAGGCCGGTCATCCTATTAAAGAAATCTTGGTGAATTGGTGTGACCGGGACGAAAGTGACACCAAGTGTCACAGGACCAATCTCCATCGATATGTGAATGAATCCATCG
>CAZYTI010000196.1:0-1684 GCA_964650065.1 uncultured bacterium | reverse complement strand
AAGTCCTCAGAGTCGTAATCAACCAAATCAAGGGTTTGTATGACGAAATTTGATAGGTGGTATGTTGAAATAATTTGCAAGTAATCTTTTCAATGATTATCTTATATTTAATTTTTCTATTCTTAAATTTTCTATTTAACGATTCTTATAAAATTAAATAATTATTCTCAACCTTGTTGCCAGCAAACTTATTTATATATAGAAAATTTAAAAGGAAAGGATATCTGATATGAGCACTACAAATAATAAGTCCCTCCTTCAGAATGGTGATATGTCTCGCCGGCATTTTTTGGGAGGCGCCGCCGCAGTTGCGGCTTCGGTTTCCGTGGTTCCCAGGCATGTGTTAGGAGGTCCGGGGTATACAGCACCCAGTGACAAGTTGAACGTGGCCTGTGTGGGTCTGGGAGGCAAAGGATTTTCCGACTCCGCAGCCATGTCCGGAGAGAATGTCATCGCGCTCTGTGATGTGGACAAGAAACGGGCCTCCCAGAAGCATGGACGGGAAGGAGACAGGCGAAACGCTTTCGATAACTTTCCCAAGGCCAAATTCTACACCGATTTCCGGAAAATGTTAGAGAATGAGAAGGACATCGAAGCCATTACGGTCAGCACGCCCGATCATACCCATGCAGTCATTGCCATGATGGCCATCAAAATGGGGAAGCACGTATTTGTCCAGAAACCCCTGACCCATACGGTTTATGAAGCACGTGCATTGGCCAAGGCCGCCCGCAAGGCCGGTGTGGTGACCCAGATGGGTAATCAGGGACATGCCCGGGAGGGAGGCAAACTGGTCTGTGAATGGATCTGGGATGGTGCCATCGGTGACGTGAGAGAGGCCCACTGCTGGACCAATCGGCCAATCTGGCCTCAGGGTATTGATGCACCCAAAGAAATTCCATCGGTTCCCCCCACCCTGGACTGGGATCTATGGCTGGGACCTGCCAAATGGAGACCCTACCATCCCGCCTACCTGCCCTTCTCCTGGAGGGGCTGGTGGGACTTCGGCACGGGTGCAGTGGGTGACATGGGTGCCCATATCATGGATCATGCCTACTGGGCCCTGAAATTAAAATACCCCACCAGTGTGCAGGGCAGTTCCACGCCCTATACCAAGGATTCTCCCCCCCTGGCGGAAATCGTCAGATATGAATTCCCTGCCCGGGGCAGCATGCCGCCGGTGAAGTTGACCTGGTCTGACGGAGGTCTGCTTCCCCCGAGACCAGTCGATATCGAACCCGGCCGACGCATAGGAGACAGCGGGGGTGGTGTCCTGTTCATCGGGGACAGAGGCACCATTATGTGCAGTGTCTATGGGGACAATCCAAGGATCATCCCCGAATCCAAAATGCAGGAATACAAACGTCCAGAAAAAACGATTCCGCGTTCTGAAGGAATTCACCAGGAATGGATCGAAGCCTGCAAAAAGGGAGATCCCAAACTGGCGTCCACCAACTTCGATTATTCCGGTCCCCTGACAGAAACCATGATGTTGGGTAACGTGGCCGTTCAGATGCAGGACAAACACGCCAAACTCCTGTACGCTGGTGAGAAGGGTGAATTTACAAACATTCCTGAAGCCAACGACTTGCTCCATATGGAATATCGGGAAGGATGGACGTTATAGAAAAAGATTTACCACGGAATTACACAGAAGAGCACAGATAAGAATTTCTGTGTAATT
>CAZYTI010000195.1:0-7131 GCA_964650065.1 uncultured bacterium | reverse complement strand
TAGCGAAGCGATTCGATGGGATCCAACATGGCGGCCTTTCGAGCTGGATAAATACCAAAGATGATACCCACACTGGCGGATACACAAAACGCCAAAATAATGGAACCCACATCCACGATGGTTTTCCAGTTGGCATAGGAAGATATGGCCTTGGTCATGAGAAATCCCACCACGATGCCGATGAGTCCCCCGGAAAAACTCAGGAGAATGGCCTCGATGAGAAACTGACCCAGAATATCCTTCCTGGTCGCTCCCATGGCCCGCCGGATGCCGATCTCACGTGTTCTTTCCAGAATCGTGGCCAACATGATGTTCATGATACCGATGCCACCCACCAGGAGAGAGATACCGGCAATGGCACCCATGACGATATTGAAAATTTGCTGGGTTCTCTGGCTCTGGCGGAGCAATTCCTCGGGAACGATAATTCTAAAATCCTCCATCCCGTTATGCCTCAAATCCATAAGCGTATTGGCCAGATTTGCCGCTTCTTTAATCCGCGTCTCATCGGTGACTTTGAGAATCACCTGATCGACCTCTGGTTCGACCGGATCGATGTCGTATCGGTATATCATCGCTGAAAGGGGAATATACACATCCAAATTGAGATCTCTGTCTCCTACACCTCCCTTCCCCGTAGATCTGGGTTTAGGTCCCATCACGCCCACCACGGTGAACCAGAGATTTCCGATCTTTATCTGTTGCCCCACGGCATCTTCAAATTGGAAGAGGTCCCGCCTAATGGCATGTCCCAGAACACAAACCCGTCTTGCCTCGTGAACATCGTAAAAGTTGAAAAAATTTCCCTTCACAGGATCCAGATTCAGAACATTTTGCAATTCCGGCATGGTGCCAATCAGCGTTCCAATGGTCTCCTCGCTCTTTCTGGAGATACGAATTTCAGGGATTTCCTTTTGCGGTACCGAGGCTTCCACCAGAGGATTGAGTATATTGAGGGACCGGGCATCGTCCATGGTGATTCCCCTGGCTTCCACCACCGTGCCCCTTTCATCTTCCTCCGTCTGAATTGGGAAAGATCTGAGGATGATGTTGTTCATACCCAACAGTCTGATCTGATCCAGCGCTTCCTTCTTGGCACCGGCTCCGATGGAAAGCATGGAAATCACGGCGGCCACACCGAAGATAATGCCCAGCATCGTTAGAAAAGATCGAAGCTTATGAGATGATAGACCTTCTATACTGACTGAAAAACTCTCTTGAAAATTCAAAAATCCTCCAAAATAGGTTAATGGACCATAATCATCCGTCCAGAGGATCTCCTCTGGGATGTCGATGTCTTGGGTTTAGAGACGGGTGCAACCGATTCGCTCTCTCCCCCAATCTCATCCAATGGAATGGTGGGATCTCTCAGACAAACAAACTCCCCTTCCTCTAATCCAGCCATGATTACTATTCGGTCGCTACTTTTATCTCCTATTGCCACTGACCGCATCTTAGGAGATCGCGAACCCATTACATAAACAACGGTCGTGTCTTCCTTTTGAAAAACGGCCTGAAGGGGTATGCTCATGGCGTCTTGAATACGTCCGGTGATCACCTGACATGCACAGGTCATTCCCGGACGAAGCTCGCCATCCGTCGAATCGAGGGTCACTTCCACGTCAAAGACCTTCACATTGGTCGATTCCTCCCGACGTGCAAGCGCAGCCACCCGTGTCACTTTTCCATAATAGGCCTTTCCCTCCAGGGCATCCACGGTAACAAGGGCATTCAGTCCTTTTTCCAGTTGGCTGATATCGACTTCGTTGACCGTCATCTTCGCCTGCATTACCGAAAGGTCGGGAATTCCTACCACCGGCATACCAGGCCAGGGTGTATCTCCTACCTGCACTTTCTTCAATCCAGATCCACTCCAAATCTCCTTGTAAACGACCAGTCCATCGATGGGAGCCCGTAAAGTTAACTTATCTAAAGCTTCTTCTGCTTCCTTCAACTCCATTTCTGCCTGCCTCACATTCAATTCGGCCTTCATAAGGGTCGCACGATCGATAATCTTTTGAGATTTGATTTTTTCACCGGCCTGCGATAGAGCCACCTCGGCCTTTTTCATGTTGAGTTCGTACTCCTGCTTCTTGGCCTCTGCCTCAAATTGCATCATCTTCAGGCTCAGTTCCGCCTGCTCATAACTGTAATTTTCACTCTCCAGTTGACTATCCAATTGGGCCATATTGGAGGCAATGGTCGCCTTTTCACTCTCCAATTGGGCACGGGCATTGGCCAGCTCATCTTTTGCTTCTTCCACTTTCTGTTCACCCTCACTGGTATCCAACTGAATGAGAAAATCCCCCTTTTTCACGATGGTCCCTTCTTCGGCCATATCGACGATCTGCAGGGACATCCGGCGCCGCATTCTAGGAACCGAAATATTGGTGGAATTCAATGCGCCTATCTCTCCCTTGGCCCCCAGGTCGATGATAAATTCTCCCTTCTCAACAGCGGCTGTGGCGATATTCACCGATTTGGGTAAGATCATGGCCACAAAAATCACCAATAAAATAAATCCGCCACCAATCATCAGCAAAGTACGTCTCTTCGCCTCACGGACGATAGATATGAGCTGGTTAAAGTTTTTCATCGTTTTTTCTCCCTCTATGGTTATTTCTTATTCGAAGATTCTGGATTTTTCTTCTCCGGGGTTTCTTGTTTCTGGAGTCGTTTCATCATCTCAGGACTGACCCGGAAGCTCCCCTCTTTCCGTCTCCCTTCCGGTGAACCTACCTCCAATTGCGATTCCGCCGAAGTTTGTCCCTGTTGTCCGGTTCCCAACCGCTGCCGAATCGAAGCGGGCAGTCGATCCAGATCGATCTGAGGCTGCCCTTCCCGTTCACCGGATAGTTCGGCCTGGACAGGGCTTCCGTAATCGAAGAGGATTCCCCGGTCCTGGAACACGGTAAAACTTTCACGAATCGTTTGATTGATTTCATCGATACGTCGCTTTTCCTCGGCCATGCCCAGGAGCGGAATATTTTCCTCTGCGGGCGGTCGCCAGGCAAGTTCCATACCAGGTTCCAAACCGGCCTCAACAACGACATATCCGTCGTTTCTCCATCCCAGATCAATAAAAAGCGGTTTGCCCTTTCCCTTCCAAAAAACGGTGGGTTCACCATCGATCTCAAAAACGGCAGCCATGGGAATGTAAACCACATTTTCCAATTTATCCAATATAATCCTGACCTGGGCGGTCATCCCGGGTTTCAATTTTGGATCCGAGCCATCAATGTTAATAAGTATCACAAATCCCTTGAGTCTCTCTTCACCGGTAACAATATCTCCCAGCCTGGCCACCTCAAGGACTTTGCCCTGAAACTCAATATCCGGATAGGCATCCAGGATGATACGTGCTTCCTGTCCCCGCTCCACTTTCAATCGATCCACTTCATTGACATAAACCTTAACCTGCATTCTCGAGAGATCGGGGATGGCCATCAGGGGCCAGCCGGGACGGGATTCATATCCTTCCTTCACGCGCTCTCCCCGAATCTGTTGATAAACCACCATACCGTCGGTTGGAGCGATCAAATGAAGTTTATCGATCCGTTCGACTGTCTCCCGCACACGATTCCGGGCTTCGCGTATACCCGTGACTCTCTGGATGATTTGACTTCTGTGAATGATCCTTTGGGATGCAAGCTGTTTCCTCACTTTTTCCAACTGTATTTCAGCCTGTTTGAGCTGGAGACGGGCTTCCTCTTGAAGAGCCTGGGATTCGAACTTTCTCATCTGGAGCTGAAGTTGGGCCTGCTCATGGGAGTACTGGGTCAACTTGAGTTGGTTCTCCTGGTTTGAAATGGTCAAGGCCTGCTGGGCTTTTAATTTTTCCAGATCGGCTTCCAGGGATTCCAATTGGTCTTGCCGAAGTTTCAGATTATCCTGTAGGTCACTGACATCGAACTGAAGTAAAAAATCCCCTTTCTTCACTCTGGTTCCTTCCGGAACGAGGTCGATAACTTTAAGGGAAGCGCCCCACATCATGGGCGCCTTGATGTCCACCTGGGAAACGGCTTCGATATCCCCGGTTTCCACCAGATCGACATAAAAATCGCCTCTCTGAACCACGGCCCAATCGATTCCTGTCGTTGCTTTTCCCGGCAGGATGATGGAAAGCAAGATGATTAGCAGCAGTAAACCTGCAGAGCCATAGACAACCAGTTTTACTCGATCTGACCCCCATTTTTCACTAAAGGGTAATTTTTCAATGTAATCATTTAAAATATGAAAGAGTTTCATAAAATCTCGCCATATAATGGTTATTTAGATGAACGCTATTAATACGCTTTCGATTTCTAAAAGTTTCTCTCGAATGATCTTTCAATATAAGACATTTAATACTCTCAAAAAGTTTTCAAATTTTTGTGATTAAGCATCACGTTACAAAGATATTTCATATTCAATAGTATAACACTGAAAAAAAAATTTTCTTGCGGATAAAAGAAGAAAAAAATAAATGTTTTTTATTATTTTACTCAACTTAGTCCTGCCAAATGATGCACTTTCTTTACTACGGATTGGGCATCATGAACTCGCTTAACCCAGCTTTGGCCTTTCTTTCCCAATTGTCCTCTTAAATCAGCATTTTCGATCAGCCGAATCAATTGGTCCTCAAGGCTACTGGCGCTCACTTCGATAAAGGGATGCTCCGGAAAAGCCTCATGAAATCCGGGAGCCAGGGAAGAACACGTGGGAATGGCCATGGCCAGGGCTTCCAGACTGTTGATACCATATCCCAAATCACCAATCTGGTCGATAAAAACGTGGCACGACCGTTTCATTTCGATGGCTTTTTGATAGGACATGCCTTCGATAAGAACGAGCTTCACCGGATAAACGTTTTCCAGAGCCCGAACAATGGGGATGATGATGTCGCTGCCTTTGGCTGACCGGCTCGTTGGTGCATGACCGATCCGAACCGGCCCATCGTCACTCGCATTGTTCATTTCAAAATGGAATATGCCTAGAGGAAATGGGATATGATGAATATTGGGATGATACTGGAGATGATCGAATTCCACGGTCACATTGAGATCGCTAAGCGCATCAATGGATGGAATGACGCCCCGTGTGCGCAGATCGCTTCCCGTATAGCAACAGATAATTTTCTTCCCACATTTTTGAAGACCTTGCATAACCCGACCGTCTCTATAAAATCCCAAACCCCCATCCAACTGGTAAACGTCAAATTCCTTCAATCCGAATTCACGAATCGCTCTATCCACTTTCGATTTCCAGATTGTCTCCCGAAATTTGAAGAGGGAGCGTTCGATCCAACCATTGGGTTTCCAAATCAGAGGGATTTTCTCCGGAATCCGTGCAATGTGCCTTATCTCTCTTCTCTGGCTAGGTATCACAAATCGTTTTATCGAACGCACAACCCAGGAATCCAAAAAAGGAAGTTCCAGGCAAATGTCTTCTTCTCTTTCCTGGCGGTTCCTTCCTAAAGTAATGAGACGACTTTCGTGACCCAAATCAATCTCTGCTTGCACAAAAGTATATGGGACCCCAGCCGTGTTGAATGGCGCGATATGAAGTATGCGCAATTGGATATCCTCTAATGCCTGGTCAAATATTATGTAATAATATATGAAAAAGTAAGAAAATGACAAATAAAAAAAACGGGATGCCCTCTACGGGTTATCCCGTTTTAATTGATTTTTTGGTGATTATCCGTGAGAATCCGGGGTGAATAATTATAATAATTTTATTATATTACATCTGATAAAGCTATAATCCCTGAGTCAGGTATTTGTCATAAAGTTTCTGAATAGCGGGTATATATTGCCGGGTTTCACTCCACAGGTATTGATCATCTTTTCCATTCTTAAGCCACAGAGCGGCCTGTTTCTCACCACCGTTGTACGCCGCCAGACCACCCTCCAGACCATAACGCTGGATGAGCATGGAAAGATAACGGCATCCCATACGAATGTTATTGATGGGATCAAAAATCACCTCTTCGGGATCCGTCCAGGCAATTCGCTCATATTCGGATAACAGTAGACCTGTGACCGGCATGATCTGCATCAAACCCATGGCACCTGCCTTGGATACAACCCGGGGATCCCAGGTGAGTCCACTCTCATGTGTAATCACAGCACAGAGTAAATCAATATTCAGATTCGTGTACTTCGTGGACATATCATAAATCTCACTGGCGATGTCGTAAGCGTCGGCTGACGAGAGCTCCGGATTATACGTACGGATGATGCGCAATATTTTTTGAATTTTGAATTGCCGGACACTATCGATGTTCATCGCTGAACGCAGATCTACCAGCTCCTGCCCCAATTTTTCCATCCTGATAATGTTGCGGCGATAAGACAAATAAAGCTGTGACCACCATACACAGCAATACAAAAATAACAAAACCCCCACCAAATATTCCCACATATTTGAAAATGGGTTTTTTCTTTTCCTCTTTCATTTCTCCAGTATCACTTTTTTCTTCCATAGGGTTCATTATCACTCCTTTTCACAAACTATGACATAGAATCAATATTGACCTTATACTCTTTAAAATTTGTAATGTTTCATGAAAATGCAATTTCTATACCAGAGTTGAAAATTTTACCATTCTTAACAAATTTTACACGTCGATGATTACAAAATATAGTTAATAAAATTGAAAAATAGCTATATATAGTATGTTTTTCGAAATATTGGGAAAATTGAATCAGGAGGGATGTCAATGTTTCATTATTTCATTTTGAATTCGGGGTTTCTCTCCAGCTTAAACCAGGCATAATCAGGAGACCGATCAGGGTGGGTATCAAGACATTGACCGTAAACAGTAATATGGAACTGTTGAAAGCGGCAATTTTGTCCACATGAAATTTCATGAAAAAATAGACAGATGCACCTTCCCGGATACCCAAATCTGCTAAAGAGATGGGCAGAAGCGTTTTGGTAAACAGAGTCGATGTTGTTGCCGTTAGGGCCGCTTTCCATGACATGTCCTGAAAGGCAAATGCAAGTAGAGAAAATTGAAGTATATAAATACAGTAGAGCACCAAAGAAAATATGACCAAGGTGCGTGCTTGACTCTTTCGAAATTGATCCATACATCCTATCAAGCGTTTCATTTTCACTCCTTCTGTATGATTGGTTGGATCGTTT
>CAZYTI010000194.1:0-7135 GCA_964650065.1 uncultured bacterium | reverse complement strand
ACTCATACATCGGGAATCCCTGATCACACCGAGTTTGAGGATTTTAATCAGGAAAGAAGGGTGTTCCACTACGAGATCGATCAAACGATTGAAACATTTAAGCAAAAATCTTTAGAATTCTCTCCCGGTGAAAAATTCAAATATAGTAATTCCGGTTATATTTTGTTGGGGTATATCATAGAAAAAGTCACACAGATGACTTATGAGGATTTTATTGTACGAAATATTTTTTCACCGTTAAAAATGAATCATTCTGGTTTTGAAAATATGGATAAAGTCATCAAAGATCGCGCATATGGACATCACATGAAAGATGATGAAATTATTCACGCAAAATTCAGGGACATCTCAAACGCACATGCATCAGGTGCTCTGTATTCAACGGTTGAAGATTTGTATCTGTGGGATCGCGCTTTATATACGGATAAATTAATTGGGTATGAATCTTTAAAGCGTATGTTTACACCGTTTACGGATCACTATGGATATGGTTGGGGGATTGTCGATGTGTTTAACCGAAAAATGGTCGGTCATAACGGTGAAACTGAAGGTTTCAGGACGAACATGACGCGTTTTCCCAACGAGGATGTTTGTATTATTGTATTGAGTAATTTTGAACACGCGCCGATCGGCAAAATGAGTATCGATATGGCTGCTATTTTATTTGGTGAGAAGTATACTATCCCGAAAGTACGGCAAAGGGTGGAAATTGATCCCCGTATTTTGGATGATTACGTGGGTCAATATGAACTCAGTCCAAAATTCTTTATCACAATTACCAAAGAAAATGAGCGTATATTTTGTCAACCCACCGGTCAGGGGAAACTTGAAATTCATCCCGAGTCTGAAATGCAATTTTTCTTAAAAGAAGTTGATGCACAGATTTCTTTTATCAGGGATGAAAAAGGAAAAGTTGAACAATTGATACTTCATCAAGGGGGGAGAGATATACCTGGGAAAAAAATCGATATCACGAATAGGATTGAATAAGGCTGTTCGATTTTCTCTTAACTGTAAAGATATACGATTAGAGATTTAGAAGTTGTGTTCCTTGTATTATTCGAAGAATATAAACGATATTCATAGAAAAACGATAAATTATTCTATATTTCTTATAATTTAAATGTCGATAATCGGTATCGAAAAATTCATTTTCAGGGATAAATGAATAACGTTCAGGGAAAATTTCAAGAGAGTAGACCTGTTCCTCAAGTTCGAGCAAGAACTTATTCGCACTAATTATACTATCAGCAGCTATATAAGAATAAATATGCTCTAAATCGTTCTGCGCACATTGCGTGAGGTTTACTTTATATTTTTTTGTCACTTTTGAAATCCCGGAAGAAGGATCTGGCCTCTTGATAACGATCATTTCGAATATCTTCTTCAGCAGAAACAAGAAGTTTTAAGAGATTAAACGCGTTGGAAATTTTTTCATATTCCTTGGCACTGATAAGGACAGCCTCAGCTTTCCCATTTATTGTTAATATGACTGGGCGATTGGTTTTTCTGATTTGAGATAAGACATTGTTGGTGTCTCGTTTTAATTCTGTAATTGATCTGATATCTTCAGTTATTTTAAGCGTCATATTTAATGCCTCCAAAGCATTATATATAGCATATTATTTAATGCTTTTAATATATAATAATAAATGCGAACAGTCAAGGATTATCAATGTAGTTACTCTGAGTAAGATGAGAATTAACATGTGAACAGATTTAATAAAGACGATTGAATGTAACATTCTCAAATCCCCCCCCCCATAATTCTTTTATGTGTCCTGATAGTCCGTGTGGTTTGGAATTGGATCTTATATCCAAAGAAATTGTATTTTAGAATAACATTTTCTTATTTAATTTGATTTTCCTCGTTACGCCTCTATTCATTATTTCAAAGGTCATCGATTCCGTATGATCGTCCTGGATTATTTTTATCAATTCAATGCAATTGGCGTGTGTGGCTTTTTGGGAGTTAATCGAAAGTATGATATCCCCGACCTCAATTTTCGCATCATCTGCCGGGGAATTTTCCCATACACCCTTGACAATGATTTCATTCTCCTCTGATATATCCGGATTGATGCCGAAGGAAAATTGATTTTTCTTGAAATGAATATCATCACATGGAATCATCAACATTTCATCTTTGGGATAATTAATTACTATTTTAAATTGAGATAAAAAATCATTGCCGATTAACGGCATGGAAAGCATCCGGGGCAATTGCCCAAAGAGGCATATGAGACTGTCGATCTTTATGGTTTCAAGTTCAAAAGATTTTAGCCTTGCGAGATAATTGAAATCAGTGGTCGTCCCGGGCCACTCTTCCATAAGGCCTCTTGATTTGATAAAATCAGTTAGATGCAGATTTTTATATTCTTCAAAAGATTCCAGCGGGAAAACGACAGGATATGGCTGACCCGTATCGATCATTCCTTCGATGCTCTTTCCACCCATTTTAAATTTAACCAGGGGTGCATAATTTACCGAATGGTTCCGAAAAGTCAAATAGAGTCCGTTTTCAGGACGATCCACGTAAGTCGTATCGCTGGAAAATGTAATTGATAAGGATTTGAAATCAAAAGTCACTTTATATCTTTCCAATAAATTCGAACCTATGATGCCGTGTATGGGAGTACCCAACATTTTAAAAAGATTAAAATCAAACTATGTTGATATAGGTGTTATTTATCCGGACTGTCATCGATAAAGGGAACTTCATTGGTCTTACACCAATCGAGGGCGATTTCATAAAAGGCAGCTTCTTTGAATTTGTACCAATCATCTTGAATACCATAATGATGGATTTTGTCTTTGAATCGTCGAAAAGCTCCGGAACCTTTTATTGAGTGATAAATGTCTTCGCTAATATTAATATCAGATAAGGTAAGGCAAAAACGTTCCATGATAGCGTATTCGTGGATTTCAAACTGATCTGGAAGCACAAGATAATCATCTGTCGATAAAATTCTATCGGCTATTTCCACCGATTCTCTTTGCCAATCCGGGATATCATCGAGGGGTTCTTCATTTTCCGCATATTGGAATTCTTCATCTGATATTGGATAAATCTTGCCTGATGGAACATGCAAATATTGATGCATTTCTTGATGTTGCATCTCCATACCGTCAACAATATCACTTAATTTTACAGTGGCCTTCATATGTGATTTTTCTCCTTTAACATTTGTTAGAACCATGACCATTGTGCATTACCAGCCGGTATATGGAAATACACTAAAAATGGTGTGCATAAATGAGACCTGTTTCTTCAAGTTTATACAATAAATCTCTGCGTTCTCTTGCCAGGAAATTCAATCTCTTCTTTTTATAGGGTTTTACTTGTGCTACTTCGAGTACTATCGCCTCGAGCTCGGATATACTTTCATTGTCTGAGGAAGCCAATGATTTTAATCTTGTGATATTCTTCTCTGAAATATGTGATTGTTTTAAATAATTAAATATTTCATCTTTTTGTTCAATAATTTTTCTTTCTATCTTAGGCATACGGGAACACTCTTTACAGACGTGTATCCTATGTCCCTTGCCCGAAAATTTTTCATTCGGACGAGTCCGTCCGCATATTCTACAATAGTGTCCCATAGTTTTTTTCTAGGAGAATATCGTTTTGTATTATATGTTTGTTAATTTGTCAAATGGACGTCTCTAAAATCTCTTTCCACATTTTTTGCTTAACTTCAAATGTAATATCATTTTCGTTTTCTCTGTCATATTCCCATTTTTCAGGATTAAACCGAAAATAATCTCGGATTCTATTTAATGATTTCTCATTACGGATAATATGATCATAATAACGGGGTTGCCAGGAGAAATTGGGATTTATCTGTCTGGCGTGCTTTGTGACACCGATTTTATAGCCACGGACAATCGATGCCAAATTTTGTGATTGCGGTCCAAATTGGTTATGGGGTTCTTTCTGTAGAGACGCAAAATATTGCGTCTCTACAGGATGCGCATTCTTTGTTTTATTGATGATGATTATTCCATGGACATGATTCGGCATAACCACAAATGCATCTAATTGCACAAAAGGGAAATGGACCGGTATTTGATACCAACATTCCTGTGCAATCTGACCGATTTCTGATAATTGCATATGTGGTGTAGAGACACAAAATTTTGTGTCTCTACAGAAGATTTTACCAAAGAAATGTTCCCGGTTTCGGGTGCATATTGTGATAAAATAATATCCGTCCGATCCATAATCCCAATGGGGAAGACGTGTGGATCGAACCCTATATTTATTTCGATATAATCCCACAGTCATCTTTTTATTATTTTGAATATTTGATACCGTCCCTGGCAGTTGTTCGGAATTTCCGAACAATTAAATCCTCAATTAATTCGCCTTCCTTGAATACATTGCTGATATGCTCAACGATGGCAGATTTTGCCTTTTGAAAAAGCTCTCGCATCCTTTGGCGTGAGCCGGACGGATTCATCATTAAAAAGCATATTAATACGTATTTTTCCGTCGCGATTTGTGTACAATGAAAATTTATACAACACTTCTAATTAATAGATTTCTTACCGATCATAAATATGCATAAAGAAATAAATAATAGACCAAGAATAGCCTCAATACTAAAACACAACCGAGAAAAGGTGTCTTGGGGACGAAAGTCACCATAACCTAAACTTGTAAAAGTTACGATATTAGAGTAGATATGATTCAGTATGCCATTGATGCGTAAAGATGTTGATGAATCGACAATATTTAATATTTTAAAATGAAGAGCTATGGTGTATATTCCCAACGAAAGAACCGAGGCTCTAATCAATTTCGGAATACTCTCTCCATAATCCCAAAGCCATTTACCGAATCGATTACAGGCTATTTTTAAAAATCGATTCGCTCCATATCTTACAGCCTTAAAACCTTTATATTGACCTTTTGTATAAATCACACCACTTGTATGACCATATCTTGGGATATCAGGTTTTATAATGAACTCGTCGCTTGGAAAATTTTCAATAGCCCCTAATTTAAGCTGTTCGTATTCTAACTCTTTAGCTTGAATATGAAAATAACCAGCAAACTTTTGAGAATTATTTTGATAACAAGCTTTCTTTACATGTTTGGAAAGGCTTTTCAGAAATGAAAGGAAATCAGAGTAATCCATAAAATATACATTTTCTCTTTTATCCTGGGCATCAGTAATATATTTTTTTATTTCTTCTTTCTTATTCTCAAAAGCACTAAATACGTCTTTCGTTTTCAATATTGATTCTAGAATAATACCTTTATGACTTAAGCATTGAATCCATTTGGATTTAAAAATGAAATGGTCTAAGTAACTAATTAATCCTTGTTCTATGAGGTAGAACTCAATCGTATTAAAATTGTCACAAATTTGAAGCGCTTCATGATACCGATGATTAACTAAGAGTTCAGCAGTCTTCACATTTACAATTTTAAAAAAATTTATCAAAACATCATGATGGTCAGCATATCGGAAATCATGTTTAAATGCGACAATATTTTTCAAAATTACATCCGGCTTTATCCACGCTACACTTGGATAATGAATTTCATTATATTTATTGTCACGACAAGACTCGATAAAATCTCTTATAGCACTGATACTACGCATACGAGTAGCTCTTTTGTTGTATAGCCCTTGATTACTCTATTATTTGCCGGCACATAAACATTATATACAACTGTGGCATATCGTATTATAAAGTTTTATTTTATGTTAGTCAAGATAAAAAATATAAAAGGAGACCTGAGGCAGGAGAACGCAGACCGGAATTCTAAAGATTGGGGATTCTGGATTTTTTTTGGCTTGAGTACTATCCTAATATACGATGATAAATTCGTATTAACCTTTGAGGCATCTGAGTGAAAGAGTAAAATCCAACCTCAGATTTATCTTGATAATTATTGGGAAAATGGCTATAATATGGCTATAATGGTTAAATATTTGAGGGAATTAAAATGAACAAAACAACCACTGTAAGAGCATTAATTGACCCAAAAAAGAAAAAAAATGTTTCAAGAATATTAAAACGCATGGGAATGAATCATTCAGAAGCTATAAATATATTCTATAGTTTAATCGAAGAATATAAAGGATTTCCATTCGATCTACGCTTACCAGAAAACAAAGAAGGGATACTGGAAAAAGATTTCAAATCCGAAGTTTTAGTTCAACTAAAAGAAAGTGTTAAGAAGAACAGGCAATTAGGTGAATTGCTCGCAAAATGAAACAGTATTTAAATATGGATGAAGTCATTATAATCCATGAACATCTAATTAAAGAATTCGGTGGCTCATTTGGTTTAAGGGATGAAAAAGGACTTGATTCTGCAGTTATGCGTCCACAAATTGTTACCGTGGTTAAGAGACAAAGTAAAGTCATTTGAATGATAAAATGATAAGCAAGAACAAGTCTCTACAAAAATAATACGCGTGTGGTAAATTAAATTTTCATCGAAAACACAGAAATGTGGAGACGCAAGATATTGCGTCTCTACAGAATGAATTGGTTATCTATCGCTGATTTCGCCTAAAGCCTGCGCGGCTTCGATGCGGACGTTTTTATTTTCGTCTTTCAGAGCCAGGGTCAGGGGTTTGATGGCCCGGGAGTCACCGATTTCACCTAAGGCTTCGGCCGCTTCGACGCGGACGCGCCAGTCTGTGTCCCTCAGAGCCCGGATCAGTCCATCCACGGCGCGGTTATCTTCCAGTTCACCCAGGGCCTGGGCGGTTTCTACCCGGATCTGCCATATGTTGTCCTTGAGGGCCGCAATAAGGGGTATGACGGCTTCCCGGCTCTCGATTTCACCCAGGGCATCGGCGATATTGATGCGAACGCGCCAGTTGCTGTCTTTCAAGGCGGCGATAAGTGGTTTTACGGCCTTGCGATCATCGATTTCACCCAGGGCATCGGCGGCTGCGACACGCACTTCCCAGTCGGGATCTTTCAGGGCGTCTATCAATGATTGTAATGCCCGGGTATCTTCGAAATCACCCAGGGTTTCGGCTGCCGATTCCCGGACTTTAGGATGATTGTCCCTCATCGCCGTCATGAGGGCCGGGATTGAACTGGGATTTTCGAATTCACCCAGAGCATCGGCGGCCTCTTCGCGGACCTGCCAGACCGCATCT
>CAZYTI010000193.1:0-7139 GCA_964650065.1 uncultured bacterium | reverse complement strand
CCCCCCTGCCGCCCGCCCCGCCCCCGCCCGATCGCGCACCCCTCCGCCCGGCGCGCTCACCTGGAAACCCCTTTTCGATGATCAGCCGGTCTCTTCTATCGGTGCGGTATCCGTATTTCAACCCAATCCGAGCGTCGTTTGGGTCGGTACCGGAGAAGGAAATCCACGCAACAGCGTCGGCGTGGGCCATGGTGCATTTAAAAGTCTGGATGGGGGAGAAACCTGGACGTATCTCGGCCTGGGGAAAACCGAGAAAATCCATCGCATCGTTCTCCATCCCACCGACCCGAACATCGCATATGCCGGGGCATTGGGAACGACCTGGGGAGAAAATCCCGAACGGGGTGTGTTCAAGACAGTCGATGGTGGTAAAACCTGGAAGAAGGTTCTCTATGTCGATGAAAAGACCGGGTGCTGCGACCTGGTAATGGATCCTTCCAATCCCAATAAACTGTTTGCCGGTATGTGGGAACATCGACGGTGGCCCTGGTTTTTCAAATCCGGCGGACCAGGCAGCGGTCTTTATGTGACCTACGATGGTGGAGAGAACTGGAAAAAAATCACCGAAAAGGAGGGTTTGCCCAAGGGAGAACTTGGAAAAATTGGTATAGGTATTGCCAGGAATAATCCTGATGTGGTCTATGCGCTGACGGAAGCCACAAAGAGTGCACTCTGTCGATCCGATGACGGCGGACGTTCCTGGAGGATCGTCAATCAATCCCGCAATGTGAATCCCAGACCCTTCTACTACTGTGATATCAGGGTCGATCCGGAGAATGAGAATCGCCTCTACAGTTTACATTCGCGTATGTCTGTGAGCGAAGATGGAGGCAGGTCTTTCCGAACCCTGCGATCCCGCGTTCATCTGGATCATCATGCCTTCTGGATTCATCCCGAGGATGGGAGTTTCATCATTGATGGGAATGATGGTGGTGTAGCCATCAGTTATGATCGGGGGAAGACTTGGCGTTTCGTGGATAATCTCCCACTGGCCCAGTTTTATCACATCAACGTTGATATGGAAATTCCCTACAACATTTACGGAGGAATGCAGGATAACGGGTCCTGGCGGGGTCCCAGCGATATATGGGAAAACGGAGGGATTCGTAATTACCACTGGGACGAGGTCGGTTTTGGGGATGGATTCGCCACCCTGAGCGATCCCACCGATCCTACGATGGGCTATTGCATGTCACAGGGGGGGCGTCTTCAGAGGTACAATAACATTACCGGTGAGCGAAAGGATATCCGTCCGTGGGCACCGGATACGGTCAAACTTCGGTTCAATTGGAATGCGGGTATCGCCATCGATCCCTTTGATCTTAGTACGGTATATTACGGCAGTCAATTTGTCCATAAAAGTACGGATCGAGGAGACAGCTGGACGATCATCAGTCCCGACTTGACAACCAACGATCCCGAAAAGCAGAAACAGTTAGAGAGTGGCGGTCTCACCTATGATGTGACGAATGCAGAAAACCACACGACCATACTGACCATTGCACCCAGTAAAGTGGAAGAAGGCATCATATGGGTTGGGACGGACGACGGCCAGGTCCAAGTCACGCGCGATGGCGGAAAGACCTGGACCAATCTCACCCGGAACATTCCAGACCTGGCGTGGGCCTCATGTTGTCCTCACATCGAGGCTTCCAGGTTTGATGCGGGATCTGCATACGCCGTTTTTGAAGACCACCAGCGGAGTAACTGGACGACCTATATTTACAAAACAGAGAATTTCGGTCGTAAATGGGTGAGTCTGGCCAGAAATGGTCCGGATAGGGTCTCCAAATCCAAGGATGCAGAGCATTGGGGCTTTGTCCATGTCATCGAACAAGATCCGGTGGACAGGGATTTGCTCTATCTGGGTACCGAGTTTGGTCTCTTCATTTCTTTCGATGATGGTAAACACTGGATGAAGTGGATCCACGGTGTACCCACTGTTCCGGTACGGGCACTCATCGTTCATCCCAGAGACAATGATTTGGTCATTGGTACCCATGGGCGGGCAGCCTATGTCCTGGATGACATCCATCCCTTACGATCCATCGATGAAGACATGCTGAAGAAACCTCTCCATTTTTTCGAGATTCCTGCTACATATCAGCATCACATTCGGCAGGTGGATGGGTACCATTTTCCGGCGGATGCCATTTACGAAGGGGAGAGTAGGCCCTATGGTGCTTCAATTACCTATTATGTGAATCCACCGAAGGATGAAGTAAAAAAGGAAATGAAGAAAGAGACTGGCGAGACATCAGGAGATAAGCGAGAAAAGGAAAAAAAGGTGGCCATCCAGATATTGGATGATACCGGTGAGGTCATTCGGAAGATGGATGGAAGTATGGACCAGGGAATCAACCGGGTGTTCTGGAATCTCAGACGTGACGGATTCAAAATGCCTACCATTTCGGATCGGCAGCGGAGAGGATCTTCTTCTGGTCCCGAAGTCCTTCCGGGGAAATATACGATCAAGGTGAAGTTGGGTGAAGACGAGGTAACTCAGGATGCCGAGATATTGCCCGATCCCCGAGTCGGCATCCCCTTGGCAGAGAGACGGGAGAAGTTTGATACGATCATGCGTCTGGGGCAGCGTATAGAAGTGGTCGCAGAGGCCGTCGAGAAACTCAATAAAACCATCGAGGCCATAGATGTCATTCTGGAAAGGATTAAGGAAAAGAAGGATGAAACTTTAAAAGCGTTAAATGAGTCGGGCACAAAACTGAAGAAAACGCTCCAGGAGGTGAACGCCCTTTTTATGGGCCGTACGGATAAGCAAGGAAGTTATAGAGATCCTGATGTGGTGATTTCCCGGATTTCCGGTGTGAGCCGTTCCCTGACCACCTCCTGGGATAAACCGACTCAGGCACAAATGACCTATCTCAGGCAGGCAGAAGAGGCCCTGGAAGAGACCCTCGAAAAATTTAACCATGTGTTTGAGACGGATGTGGCCACATTCCAGAAGCGGGTAGAGGAAGCGAATTTTGATTTGTTCCCCACATCAGAGCCTTTAAGCATTGACTGGATAGAAAAGGAATAGATGGACGCGGATCATTGAGGAACCTTGTTGGGCGCCTCAACGTTAATATCAAAGCTTTATCATTCGTGTCTAATCACTGAAAAAAACGTATTTATGTGAAGGAGCGATCAAGATGAAACGAATAACGATTATTCTTGCGATGATTGTCATTTTGCCTTTGATGGCAGCAGATTTTCCTAAAGTAAAAGGTTGGAAACGTGAAAGTAAAGTGAAGACGTATAATCCGGGAGATCTCTGGGAGTATATCAACGGAGCCGCCGAGTTGTTCCTGGCCTATGGTTTTCAGTCCCTGCAGTCGTGCGATCTTTCCCAAAAAAAACTGGTCGTCACTGTGGACATCTACGACATGGGCGATCCATTACATGCATTCGGTGTGTTTAACACGGAGCGTCCCCGAGATACAAAGCCTCTGTCTATTGGGATGGCCGGAATTGTCTCCCCGCCGTACCAGTGCCTTTTGCTGAAAGGTACCCATTATGTGAAGATCAACATGTATGAAGGCGAAATCGACGAGGCCACGGGTAAGGCACTGCTCCAGGCCCTTGCAGATGCTCTACCGGGTGGTGACGATGTGCCCGAAGTATTGACCAGTCTTCCTCAAAAAGATAAGAAGGAGGGATCCGAGGGATTTGTCAAGGAAGGCTACCTGGGATTGAGCGAGTTGTCCAATTGTATCTTTGCCGATTACCAGGGGAAGGGCGATTCAGAATTTCAATATTTTCGCATGATCCTGGGTGCAAAAGAGACGGGACAATCGGTATGGGACCGGATCAGTACCAAATGGAAAGCCAAAAAGATTAAGGATTGTCCGGTCCTTTATAAGGAAATCCCCTACAAAGGCATTGTAGGTATTATTCGAACCGACGATGGACTATTCGGTGTCACCGATTGTGAGAAAGAAAAGGAAATGCAACAACGATTGGAGATTTTTGTTCAATAGAAGATATTTGACTATGCCATAGCATTCGTAGCCATAAACGAGGAGCATCTCATGAACAGTATTATCCCGTTCGTTGTGATGATGGCAATGACCGTATGTGTGTTTTGCCTATGCCGATCGAGTGAAGGTTTTTCTCAGGAGGACGCCCTGGCAGAAATAGAGAAGCTTCACCAGACCGATATGGCTGCTGCTAACATAAATGATATATAGACATTGAGCACCCTTTGGACGGATGATTGTGTCCTTTTTCCTTTGTCCTGTATCTTGATTGATGAGGAATGATAATATTAACATGAATTTTTCGTGTTAATCAATTCAATTCGATGATGAATTATGAACGACGCATATTCGGTTTCAACTATCATTACCACGTATAATCGCAGAGAATATGTTCAAAGAGCGATTCGTTCTGTCTTAAACCAATCCCATCCTGTCGATGAAATCATCCTTGTCGATGACGGTTCTACTAACGGTACACAGGAGGAAATAACGGGTCACTTTCCTGAGATACGTTATTTCTGGCAGGAGAATCAGGGGATCAGTGCGGCTCGTAATCTGGGGATCCGTCATGCAACATCCTCCTGGATTGGTTTCTTAGACTGTGATGATGAATGGATGGATGGGAAATTAGCAAGACAGTTGCAAGCATTGAAAAGAAATCCAACCTGTCGTATATGTCATACCGATGAGATCTGGATTCGACGTGGCAAACGCGTCAATCCCAAGAGAGTTCATCAGAAATTCGGCGGCGATATCTTTGAGAAATGCCTGCCCCTCTGTATTATATCTCCATCCTCGGTGCTCATACATCGGGATGTGTTCCAGAAATATGGTGTCTTCGATCCTGAACTGCCGGTTTGTGAAGATTACGACCTCTGGCTTCGTATTTGTGCTTTCTTGCCCGTTCTTTTTTTAAATGAATCCCTCATTATCAAATATGGTGGACATGAGGATCAACTCTCCCACAAGTATTGGGGTATGGACCGATTTCGCATTCAGGCTTTAGAGAAGCTGATTGCAGATAGGCGGGTGAATGATGTAAAACGCACTTCAGCTCTCAGAATGATCGTCGAAAAGATTGATATATATCTTTTGGGTGCTCAAAAAAGACAAAAAAATAATGAAGTGAACCTTTACGAAAGAAAACGAGAGCAATACAGGGCATTATTAAAATGACTCGGGATTGAAATCCCGAGTCATTCTGAAGGATAACCTGAGTCCACGAGATAAATCTCGTGGCTATTCATTCCAAACAAAAATACTCTAAGCCTTCCGGGTGGCCAGGTAACGGATACACTCCAGAAGCATATCCACGTGTTTCATGGATACAAAAATGTTGGTGGATACCCGAACCCCCCGGGTATGATCTCGATCCCGGCCAATGGTTCTGATGACGATATTGTATTTCTCCCTGACATAATCGACGATATATTGCGGTTCGATGCCATCTATTGAGAGAGCGGTCAATCCGCCGCTGAGATAGGGATCGATGGGTGTGTGTAACCGGACCTTGGGAATTTTCTGAAGTTCCTGTTTTAAATACCCGGACATCGTTTTAATTCTCCGCTCAATGCGTTTTTTACCGATGGCATTTTGAAAGTCGATGGCTTCTCCCAAAGCAAAAATGATGGGATCGGCTCTCTGGCTGAGACATTCATATTTTAGGGCACTCTCATCATTGTCCCAGCCGGAAGTGGCAATAAGTGGAAATATTTTTTTCTGGGCTTCTTTCCTCACATAGAGCACACCACAACCTGTGGGTGCACCGCCCCATTTATACGGGCTCGTACAGAAAAGATCACATCCGAGCTCTTTCATATTCAAATCCAACATGCCGATGCCGTGGGCGCTATCCACGATGACTGCGATGTCGTGTTTATGGGCAAGCTCACTCAGTTCTTTTATGGGAGCGATCAGACCTGTGATATAAACCGTATGGCTGATGCTGATGGCTTTTGTCCTCGGCGTGATGGCCTTCTCGAAGGCACTGACGATTTCCTCAGTGTTTTTCGGAGGAACACCGATTTTCACTTCTTTTATCTTGATCCCCGTTCTTTCTGCCCTTAATCTCCATGGATGTGTTCCACCCGGATGTTCCAGTGAGGACATAAGGACCTCGTCACCTTCGTCCATCTTCAGTCCGTTTGCGCCGACGTTCATTCCCTCGGTGGTGTTTCGATTGATGGCCACCTCATCAGGAGACGCGTTGATAAACTTGGCCACTTTATTCCGGATTCCATCTTTCAATTGTGGAAAGTAGTTGTAACAATCGTATGGATTCGTTGCCTGAACCTTGAAGTATTTAAAAAGTGTGTTTAAAACCGGTTCAGGCATGGGTCCAACGGTACCGTTATTCATCATGATGATGTTGTCCTGGAAGATGAAGTGTTTGCTGACGGCATCCCAATACAATCCATCAGGGGAATTGTCCTTCATGTATTTTTTATTCAATGATTTGATGCTCTGGTAGACGGCGGCATTGAGTTTATTAAATGAAGCGATGGATAATGCGGTTCCGCCCACCAAGTACTTTACAAAATCTCTCCTTTCCATTTTTCCCTCCTTTTAATAATGATTTATTATATTATTTAAAAAACCACTGACTACACATATAAATTATTAAATTTAAGAGGACATTTCAATTCGAAAAGAACGGTCTGCCAGGTATCCCGGATTTGGGGCGTATCGGCAATCCTGTCCAGAATGACGGGCAAATGGCCAATCGTGATTCCCGGGGTGTTGATTTGAGAGAACACGCATCCGTGGTAGTAGGGCGCTTTTTCCAGATCGACTTGAGTACTGGTTCGGAAATTTTTCATCGATGTACAGGAAGTCAAAATGAGTGGTATGCATAGGGAAATACAGCATATCAGGAGCCGGATTTTACCCAAGTTGCCTCTCATGATAAGCCCTTAAAATTCATAAATATTTGGGAAGGATTTATAAATTAAATTTTTGAAGCCATATTAATGATAGGTTTTTCTTTTTTAAATATCAAGGGAAAAGACAGTTTCTTGACTTTTTTAATTATTATCCGTAATATAAACAATTATCAAAATGGGCTATTTTATTCAGGGAATGAAACAACGAAGCGTGACTAAAAAAATTTGGGTGGGGGATGTTCAAGTGGGGGGGGATGCTCCCATATCCATTCAGTCT
>CAZYTI010000192.1:0-7148 GCA_964650065.1 uncultured bacterium | reverse complement strand
GATAAATGTGGGAAGATCCAATCGTTGGTAGAGGATGAAATACAGCATCCTTAGTTGGGTATAAAGACCTGCCGAGACCGTCGAAAAAACCCCGGTTGTCGATCCTGTGTCTTCGGGATGCTTCATAGAGCCAGGCTTTGGGATTCTCCAGTGTTCGTCTTCCGTTGAGCTGATAGTAGAGTTTAAAAAAGTCTAATGGGTCATATCTTCGGCCTGATCCGGCTGTCCCATCATGCGATAAGTATATTTGTACATGGACTCGAAATACTGATGATATAGTTCTTCAAAAGGCATTATATGGAATTACCGTTTAATCAAATCTCATTTCTTTACTACTATGACAAATATACGCGGATTTTGTGACAGTCTCTATAAATTTTTTCACATATCTTTTTTCAATTGCTTATATTATACGTAACACCAATTCAAGCATATTATACAAAAACGAGGAGATCGAAAAATGAAAAAAAATATGAATCGGCGAGAATTTATCAAAAAGAGCTCAACCTCTGCTCTGGGTGCCGGCATCGTTCTAAAATCCGGACTTTCTTCGATGCCGAAAGAAAAAAGTCGAGTCGTCGAGGTCTTCCATCCCAAAGCCGTCTCTCAAGGTCGAAAAATCGATCAAAGTAAAGTCGGAGAAATGCTTCAGAAAGGCATGAAGACCCTTACCGGATCAGACAATCCCTGGAAGCAATTTATCAAACCGACTGATCGAGTGGGTTTGAAAATCAACACCCTGGGCCGTCCGGTTTTGTATACCCATCATGAACTCATCCAGGCATTGATTCAGGAACTCACCGAATATGGTGTAAAGGAAAACAACATCATTGTCTGGGATAGATATGAAAAGCATATGGTGAATTCCGATTTTGAAATAAAGACTTCTGGTAAAGGTGTTCAGGTCTATGGTACCGAGACTTTGGAGGAAGGCAAAAATTATTTTGACCCCGATTTTGTATACACATCCGATTTCGACAATCCCGAGCGACGGTCTAAAGAGCGGGGAATCGATTCCCTGTTCTCATCCATTTTCACAAAAGCATGTGATAAAGTGATCAACATGGCCATCCTCAAAGACCACAGTTTATCCGCTGTCACCCTATGCTTGAAAAATTTGGCTTATGGTCTATCAGACAATAATGCTCGATTTCATGGACCCGACCACATCGGCCCATTTATCTCTGATTTCTGCAATCATCCCATGGTCAAAAAGAAGGTTGTCCTGCATATGATCGACGGTCTCGAGGGCTGTTATGATAAAGGACCGGCACCTGGTAGTGATGAGACACTTTTTACCTCCAATACCCTCTGGGTGGGTACAGATCCCGTAGCCCTAGATACCGTGGGCTTCCAGGTCATCGAAAAAAAACGTAAGGAGAAAGGACTCCCCTCATTTAAGGAAGCGGGAAGACCGGTCGATCACATCGAATTGGCCGCAAAAAAAGGATTGGGAGTCAGCAATATCGATCAAATTAAACTGGAACGTATTCAATTGACTTAATGACTTAACTCTAATAAAAATTATTAAATACAAATTCAATGCAGAGGCATTCATGTCACAAAATCCCTTAACCAGAAGAGATTTCCTTGGTAAATCATCCATGGGAATGGCTTCGTTTGCCATTCTCGGGAATAATTGAAAGCCTTATTCACTACTTAAAATTGATTTCTACACGCTCCGCAGTCTCGATTTTCAATCCGGGTATATTTTTCATCTTTTCCATTGCGGTAGCCATGTCTTTGATCTGAGACATGCTTTCCCATTCCTTGATATATTCTTCGTTACTAAAAATCTCACCCATCTCTATATCGAAAAGCGTCACCGTCTTCTCGTTATCCACGAAGGAGGCATTGGTCTTTTGGATTTTACTTTCCAGCACATTGACCATGATCCGGATTCGAAAACCCGCTAAAAACTGTTTCATCATGGCCATGCCCTGTGCCGCCATTTCGGGTGATTCTTCAGCCGCTTCAGGAACCTCCTCTGAAACTTCAGGCTCATCCTTCTTAGGCATATGAATGATGAGCTGAGATGTGCCGCCTTTCTTGAAATCAAAAGTAATCGGTTTCTCTGCCTCTTCGCTTTCTGTCGATTCCGCTCCCATCATGCCCGCCATTTCATCCCCCATGGGATTATCCGGCGTCGCTTGAATGTTCAATTTCCGAACATCATCGAATGCATAAACGACTTCGATACCGGAAGCACCATCTCCACGGGTGACTTCC
The DNA here is from genome assembly GCA_964650065.1 of uncultured bacterium. Lineage (GTDB taxonomy): Bacteria > Zhuqueibacterota > QNDG01 > QNDG01 > DSAB01 > CAZYTI01. The sequence continues at coordinate 4,919 of CAZYTI010000192.1, read as the reverse complement.
TTGGCCGAGACAAATTTTACATCCGCACCCAATTGCATCGCTTTGGATTTGTACTCTTCAACATCTATGGGATTTTCCCCCTTTTCCTTTTCCTCTTCTCCCCCCATCTCAGCAAACATCCCCTCCATCATAGACGTCACGGATTCGTCGATGTACATCACCTCGGTAATCGTCCCACTTCCATCTTTTCTAACAGAAATTACCGTTGTGGAATCGATGCAGGCCGTCAAAAGAATGATAACGGACAGGATGCCGATGAGTGATACACGCTTGATCATAATTAACCCTCCTTGTAATTGTTAATATCCCAATGTCTCTGAAAAGCTCCACCCGTGGATCTACGCTGATGCGAATTTCTCCACTGGTTGCCAATCCATTTCTGTGCTCACCCGGATCGGCAGTACAGGTAATCAGTAAAATAACATAAATTAACATCATAAACAAAAGTACTGAACGATTGAATAAATGCATACCGTATCCAATAATGACTTTAAACACATTCTGAGTTTTAAACAGCTGACGACCCTATTTTAAATAAATCATCTTCTTCACATCCAAAAATTCGTTCCTGCCGTTTTTAGGTGTCGCTTGAATTTTGTAGAAATACACTCCCGCAGCAACCATTTGTCCGATATGGTTACGGCCATCCCAATGGAAAGTATACTTTCCGGCCGCTTGTTCTCCCGGTTCCCAGTTGTGGATTGTTTTTCCCTGAACATCATAGATAGTCAATGTGACTTTCGATGGACTGGAAAGCCGATAGTGGATAACCGTTGCCGGATTGAAAGGATTGGGTACATTCTGAGCCAGTTCAAAGTGGTCAGGTTTAGTTAGGATGGCGACCTGTTCAACATCGGTAGGGCCACCAAACAGCGACTGGACGAAAACCCCCAGGCTGGCATAGACTTCCAGAAGATCGGAACACACATATCCGTCCAAGGATACCCATAAATAATGAAGGGTCCCTACGAACCATAGCATGTCGATGACCGTTGAAGCCGGAGAGGGACATACTTCCGCCAGGTCGAACATGAACTCGTCAAAATCCATATAATCGAAATCAAACATGAGGAAAAACCAGATACAGTTATCCCTGATGCTGGCGGCGAGCAATCCAGATTTCAAGCGTACTGACCATATGGTCCCCTGGCCACTTTCCCCATTTACCCTGTAAACGCTTCCCAAACCGTATTTAAACGCTTCCAGGTCCCAACGCCCAATAGAACTGATTTTATCCGGATTACCATCAGGTAACATGGCTTTTGCAATGGAAAATGTATTGCTTCCAACGATGATCAGGTTTTGCTTTGCAGCAATACAGCTCGGTATACCCTGGGTTTGAGCGGTTCCCAAAAGTGTCGGATTGTCAGGACTGGTTACATCGAACGCTTTAAAGCCTTTGTCGCTGTCATCCTTATAATAGGCCACATAGGCCATGGTGCTGCCTTCGGTCACAGCCAGGGCACGTCCCTGTGCTTCCAGATCCAAGGAGTTGGCCAGAGCCGGATTGTTTGGATCTGTGATATCGACGATATCGAAATGGCTGGCGACAATGCCCTTGATCAAATACACATAATGACCCAGCACATACAGGTCCCGTATGAAATTTCCAGCCACGTAATGACTCACCTCGAAAACATTGCCAGGATCGGCTACATCAATAATGAAAAGGGTATCGGCCTTACACCCGAAAATCATTTGATTCAAATAAAAAATACGCGTCATCCCTCGAAAACGGGACTCGAATCCCAGTAGGGCAAACTCCGGATCTTCCGGATTGGAGGCCTTGTACACCCACAAGCCCTCATCGGAAGACAAATAGAGCATGTCTTGATTCGTGGCTAAATATTTTAACTCCGTGGGTTCCTGGAGCCTTGCCTGCAGATGAGGGTTGGCCGCATCCTGAACATCGAAAATAAAAACGCCCGGATAATTGGGTGGATAATCTTCAGTCGTCAGGTACAAATATGAATTCAAAACCTGAAATGAGGTTATGTTTGGAGATTGACCGGGTATATATTCCAAAAATCCCAGGATACCGGGATTTGAGGCATCCGACACGTCGGCAATAAAAAACCATCCAAATTCACACCCAATGTACGCTTTCCCGTTGTCAATATAGATAAAGGAAGGATTTTGAAAAAATGTGTTGTTCCCTTCCTGTATCTTTGTTTCCACAAATCCGGCCTGCGCCGGATTGGCAGGATCCGTGATATCGACTACATGCATGCCATGGGCGGCCGCATCCTGCTGGCCCACATAGGCATGATTACCCGACACAAAGAGACCGCTGATTTCAAAATTACCATAGGTCCCCCGTTCAATGGGATTGGCCGGGTCGGTCACATCGTAAATCACCATACCGTTGTCCGTATCGACATAGGCATGGCTACCCACAACGAATACGTTTTCTGCGGGTATGGCCAGGGATCTGAGCAAAACAGGGACGCCGGGATCTGTGACATCAATGATCTTCAGTGTGTCTCCTTTTGCGATATAGACGTAATTTCCTGAAACAAAACCATTTGCGATCCTTTCAGTCTTTACTGCAAACGATGTAATGAAGACAGGATCTATGGGATTTGAAATATCAATCACTTGAAGGGCAAAATTGCTCCAAGTATTGAACGCATAAACATAATTTCCGCTAATCATGAGTTGATTGGGTTCTCTCGGCAATTCCAGACCCGCAACACGATTAAAATCGCCTCCCGAGATATCAAAAACGGTCAACATCGTGGCCTGAATCAAGAAAGCATGGTTCCCTTTCACTGCCATCCCATTCGGCCACCCCCCAAAATGAGCGACAGGCTCAACGGTGATGTCTGCAGAGGCTGGAATCGTAGAAAGAGATAAGAGAATTAAAACAATGAGAAAACGGGGCGATCGACAGTTTGACAGGTTCATGGTTTTTCCTCCTTCATTGGGTTTACACTTACGACAGACTTCCTGTTAGGTTGGGTGAGTCGATATCTGAACACTATTTCGGAACTTCCACAGCGAGGGTTTCTCCGGCTCCCATACTCTGGTGGGATACATCGCGCATGCAGAAAGCCTCACGGCCCGGTAATGCGGCTTTATACCACAGTCCCACCGGGTCATCCTCGAAAGCATAAGCCAGAGCCTGTTCCTTTGCCCATTCCAATACTTGATTCAAATGCACACGATTGATATGCACCTACGGCTGGGAGTGCTTGGTATTGAGATCAATAGCTACATCGGAATAGGGTATGCCCGGTCCAAATCAAACGCAAGGCGTGCCCATCTACAATATCTTCAAATCGTATAACCTCTGGCGTTGGATCGGCATCCAATCGAAATTCACCGGGGACGGTTTCGAATAACTCTATCTCCCCACTTGAAGATTCGCCACCTTCACCAGTTACAAGAATAAGATGTCCCTTTCGTTCAAAGACTTCAGCATACGGCAACCACGGGCTATAGCTCCGGTAGCGTCCCTCGAATGCTTTCCACCGCTCCGTCACATCAATCATAACAGGAGCTTGATATTGACTGCGGACATACCATTCAGGCCCATGAAAAACCTCGACAACCACGTTGCTGCTGTCCCTAATAAAGGCGAAGCGGTATCGGTCAAAGACAGAATGCGTGGTGTAGAATCTGTCTTTTCTCACTCGGTCTAGCCTTATCACCTCAGCTCCAATTTCAATGGCAAGGGCCGAGTCACCCGGACTCATAAAGCTGACTGTTTCACCGGCACTATTCCTGTAGCTTCCCACATAGTCCTGGGGCGTATCCAGGGCGGAACGAAACGAGACTGATGGTGGCTGCGGAATCATCTTGTCATGTACAGCAGCACGGACAGCCGATAACGCGTATGCTGACACCGAACGCAAGGAGGCCGGACCATTCGCCAGTGCGACAACACCGAGTCCGTCCGTGAGATCAGCCTCAATGAGACAACCGAAGCCGACCATCCCACCACTATGTCTGAGGTAAAGATGTCCATCACGTTTATTGACAAAGATGCCGTACCCATACCCATTTTCCGGACGATTCTGTGAGAAAGGTACGTGGGGGGTAGAAAAACGCTCGAAGGCCTTCTCCGAGACGAGTCGTGATTGAGGACAGCGTCCCTTGTTCAGGAGCATACGGATATAGGCGGTCATATCGGCGGCTGTAGACTGGATACTGCCATCACCAATTCCATACACAAAGTGGGGAGCCTCGATGAGTTGCCGTGATCGATGATGGGGACGATCATTGTAGGGCGGTATATATCCGACTGCTTGCAACAAACGCGACTCAAGTGTTATCGAAGGTTGGCTATCTGCCATCCCAAGAGGCCTGAAAAAACGTTCCTTGATAATTTTGGCATAAGGTTTATTTGCCAGCTTCTCCAAAAGTACATGCAAGACCTGATACCCGACATTGGAATAATGAAATCGTTCGTTGGGGGGCCACCCTGTAATTTGTTGCCGGAGTGCGTAGGCTTGATACGGTGATCCCGGCATATCGTCCCGATTCCCGGGAATTCCTGCTGAATGTGTAAGAAGATGGTGTGGAGTGATCGGCTTGTACTCCGAACGGACAAAAAACCAGGGCAGATAAAATTGTACTGGTCGTTCCGGATCGAACCGACCTTCGTCGAACAGTTGCATGAGTGCGAGTGCGGTGAAAGACTTTGTAACCGAGCCGATTTGAAAGAGCGTTGCTTCGGTAACCGGTGTCCTCAGTTTGATGTCGGCATATCCGAATGTCCCAACGTATAGGAGGGAATCTTTGGTTGTAAGCGCAAGGGTAAGGCCGGGAGTACCATATTTTTGCATGTTCAGGTTAATATAATTTTCAAAGGTCTCCACGGCGTGTGGTAGGGAATGGTGGGTCTCCTGTGCATATCCCTGAAATGCAGTAAGTTTGCTTAAAATAAGGAAAAATATGATATTCCTTAAGTCTCG
>CAZYTI010000191.1:463-7165 GCA_964650065.1 uncultured bacterium | reverse complement strand
AATTAGTACAAATAGAATCAGGGACAACCGTTTCTTGTGATCCATGTCTCTCTCCTTCCCTCTTTGAGCGTAATGGTAAAAGTTTTAGAATTATTTTTATTTAATTTGTTTATTTCCATTCAGCGGATGCTGAATATAGCAATCAGTGACTTCACAGGGATTCCTTATTCAATTCCCCAGTCTCTCGATCCAAAGCAGACATCGTTGTATCATAAAGGACACGGGCCTGTTCAGGATGTTCTCCGATACAAGTCACACCGAATTTACCGAATTCCGATACGGCGCCCATCAAATGAAAAACGACACCTTGCTGTGAAGCACTATCAAAATGGAGCTGATTGTACACCATGGTATCGATCAAATCATCCGGTGTCAGGCCTTTATACCTTGCCTTCTGAAAGTTGTCTGAGGCATAATAATAGCGTGGCTCACCGTTCAATAATCGAAATAAGCCCGTTTCTTGATCGTACTGACCGTCGGTCAAGAATTGGAGAACCAGATAAGGAAAAGTGGTGCCTCCCTTCCTGAGATTGATCTCAATGGCATAATGCTTCCATCGGGAGTCCGATTTGACAGAAATGAAATCGATACCAAACAGATTGAGTACTCCTTTTTCTTTCATGAGGGTCCCTATCCGCTGACCGGCTTCCTGAATCTCCAGGCAATAGGCTTCATCGGCCGGAAAGGAACATCCCAAATAGATCTGTCCTGTCGGTCCCCCCAACACCTGGTCATGTGTTGAGAAGACATTGACATTTCCTATTGGATCGATACGGCATTGCACTGACGGTGAACGTTTTTCTTGGCCCTCAATCCAGCACTCGACGATGCCTCCCATTTCTTTAAACTTTTGGATGTAAGCTTCCCAGGTCTCTGTGACCGCTTCGAAACGGATACGGCGTGGCAATTCGCTCCGAATGAATGTTTCCAGTTCCTGTTCAGAGTTGCCGTCTTGTTCCACATCGAAATCGAAGACCGAATTCCCTTCGCCGGATAAACCGTCATTGAGTTTGATAACGGCCCGTTTCAAATCGAGATTCCGCTGTTTTAAAATGGCGAGCCCCTTGATCAGGTCCTGTTCGTCACGCAGATGTTCAATCCCATCAGGCATGGGTACACCTGCCTCCCTGAATATCTCGCGACTGTTGCTCTTGGAACCCAAATGGACCAGATCCGGATCACAGGCATAAAGAGGAACTCCCAACTGAACGGCTAAAGTACGCTCTAAGGACGTTGAATTATAACAGGTAAGATGGGTTGTGTGGGGATTTGGTATGGAAGCACGTATACGGTCCATCAGTCGTGGACGATCCAATATTTTCTGTGTAAGGGGTATAGGGGAAGCATCGTAACAACTTAACAGGGTGAGTCGGCCCTTGGCATGAAAGCTGGGAATTCCGGGTAGTAAATGCAAATAATAATCGATAATGGAATCATGAATGGGCTGGCTGGTCACAAAAATGAGATTCGTACGTGGCAATCGTAAGAGAATCAAGAGACAAAGCATCCGCTCTTCATAATGATGAATACCCGATATTTTTGAAAGGACATCGCTGTCCACGGAAGCACTCGGGACGATAATCACAGTACGCGGGGCGACCCGGTCCGGAAAAATATCACGAAAAATTGGGGCAAGCCGGGTCTGTAATTCTGCAAACTGCCGCCGTTCTACATCCAAACTGTCTTTTGATTGAATTGAATTTTCGTAGGAATTTTCAGCTGCCATGGTTTTCCTCCACGAACACAGTGTTAATAATTATTGTTCCGTACCAACTGATTGTATGTAAAAAAGAGAGGTATTACTTCGAACGATCCGAATGGGTATGTATATTATAGTGGATTTTTTCTATCAAATCAAGGTGAATTTTAGGCAGGAATGTAAAAAGTTGTAATTCATTAACGGATCGACTTTTCTTTTTGCATTTTATAAATCATATCCTTGGCATAAGAGTCGAGGGGATATAATTCCAAAGTTTTAGTGAAGGTTTTAATGGCCAAGGGATACTGTCCGGCAAGGATATATGCATCGCCTAACCATTCATGAGCGGCCACTGAATGAGGAAACAAAGAGACTATGAATTCAAAGAGAGCGACAGCATCTTCACGCTTATCCTTTTTCATAAAGTCGGCAGCATATGCAATAAAATCCCCTTCCCATAAATAATAATCATTCATCGAATTCACCCGGAGTGCATTCAATCGTTCTATTCCATCCCTGACACCAAATTCCGAAATAAATGCTTTTAATTCATCAATGGCAGATTTTTTTGTACACTTTTCTTCAACCATCTTTTGAAGCGTTTTATGAAAAGACATGAGCCGTTCCGGTTCGAGTATTCCGGCATGGATGGTGACAATATGTTTGATATCAAATCCATCTTTCAAAACAGCGTCTAATGCAGATAGCCACTCTGAGAAATGTCCATCTGAGGTAACACCTGCAACCGTTTCATAGGCCTGCAATAAATCACCCGTAAATACGAGTCCTTCCTCCGGAATGGTCGCGATTACATCGTTGTCGGTATGATAACCGGGTCCAAAATAAATCAATTTCAATGTTAAGTCACCCAAATCAATGATCACTCGATCATTGAATGTTAAAGTAGGTAAAGTTGATTTAAAGGATGACTCAAGATCATCGCACATCATCCTCGAAGTAAAGACAAGATCCTGCAGTCTTTTTTTCATCTTACTCGCGTCTGACAGGGTTTTTGCCAGACTATCCCGACGGGAATAACGGGCTCTTCTGTAAGTGATAAAATCACCCATATTTTCAGTAAATGTCTTCATCCCTTCAGGACAATTTTCATGAGCCACGATACACGCATCTGCAAAAACCTGATTGCCATTGGTATGGTCGAAATGATGGTGAGTATTGATCACATAAACAAAATCGTTACGTCCGAATTCTCTTTCAATGATTTTTCGGTATGCTTTGGAAAGGGTTGGTGATATACCACTGTCAAAGAGAACGATGCCTCTCTCTGAGGCAACCGCCACAACCTGGTCAGGATAGACTTCGCCGGCCTGAACGATCAAGGTTTTATCGCTTAATCTTTCGAAGTGAATACGTTCATGAAATTGTGTTTGAGAATAAAGAGATGAAGAACAGAAAATTACCATGATTAAAAAACAACGCTGATGGAGTTTCAATATTCCTCCCCACATGATGTCCCTTCCGAAACGATATATTCGAAAGATGATCCGCCTTCGTCTTCCTTACACCCTTTTAATACGTCAGATTATCATCTCCGGTTTCAAACTCAAAATGATAAAACGTGGAGAAATCAAAATCCAAAGCCAGTGAGATCTTGGGGTTTGTCATATCATAGACAATGGACCATTGGGTATATGGATTGCCCACATGCAGGAGAATCTCCATACCCTGCTGCCACGTCATGAACCCGTTGAGGGCACTCAACCGATCGTAAATATACCGATATCTGGAACACTGGCCCAGGGCCTGAGAAAGTATGACATTGTAAAGGGGAGAGTTGGTGGCCACCTGCCAGGAGTCGCTGTTGGGAATCGCTCGCATCTCACCATCGCATAACTCGATTACGGCCGATTGCCCGGAAGGACCAGCAACCAGTGCATGCGTGGAAAAGGTATTCAAACCATAATCATAGCAGTTGTACTTCCTTGCTACATCCACGGCCTCATCCACATTCCTGGCATGATCCAGGATCTCGCGTATGAGTTGTGTTTTATAGATCCATTGCTTGGTGGGATCGGGCGTGAAATATCGGGATTGAATATCGGCCAGGGCAACCACCAGACCATGCTCATTGACGCCATCGGGCGAGTAAAATGGAGCCTCTAACAAACCTCTCCGCTCGGAAAGTGGGAGAGCTGTGAGATCGACTCCCGGATCGTATCCCAACTCTCTCGTGCGTGTCGGTACCAGAGATGCATGCCCATCCGGGGGATTGAATCGGCAGATCACCGTCATGCATCTCCAACCCGAAGGATTGTCGAAACTCCTGCCGAAAAGACGATTGTCGGGATCACCCAACGTTGTAAATACGGAACATTGATAGTCATTCATGACCGGTTTTGAAGATTGCCCCCCATAGTAGTTGATATACCGCTGATTCACCTGGTTGACAATCCCGGAATAATCTCCGTAAAATGTCATCTCATACAAATTCTCTTCCACTTTAATAACACTGTTCAGTGTTTTCGTCTCATTCAAATCCCTTGGATTCTCACCCGTTGCATAGACATAACAGAGATCTGCCTCATACAGCAAATCGGAAATCCCGATTTCCAGGCCATTGTAACTGGAACCGATGATCCATTCGACCTGAGCATTTCCCTGATCGCCTGAATGAATCGATGCGGAATCTTCTATGCGTCCTTCTCCTTCAACGATACTAAAAATGACTAAAATATCATTCAAGGGTATCCCGGAACTGTCGGTAACGCGTACAACAATGGGATCGGCCAAAGTCTGCCCCCCTGTACCGGTCTGGTCCATACCCGATAAAACGGTTATCATGGCAGTGGTATCAAGTTTCTGTGGATCATTAACTTTATCTTTGGAACAGTGTAGTGACACACACAAAAAGACACATATCATGACATTGGTGATTTTCATGTTTTTCTCCACACTGAATCTTCTCACTCATAATCCGATATTATGTCAGTTTATTTAAGGACAATTGAAATAAACTTTTAGGTGACATGAAAATATCCAAATAATATCTATGAATAAGATGCATAAAAATCCCATTATCCCTATGATTAAATCTGAAAGGGATATTCATATAAACCGGAGAGAAAAAAACCGGAACAGTATGTGAGACGGATTTCTTTCAACTCGAATCTACTCGTACCTCAATGCTTCCATCGGCTTACCTCGCGCCGCCCGCATCGTCTGAGTGACGATACTGCCCATACCCATCAGCAGTATCATGAATACACCCAGCAGATAATATGTCAATCGCAACGGGACTTGACGCTCATATAACTGGAGATAGAATTGATTTAACAGATGAGATAAGGGTACTGCAATCAGGATGGCAATCATGAGGATGACAACAAACTCTTTTGACAGCATTCTGATGATCTGCCCCTCACCTGCGCCCAGCACCTTCCGAATACCGATTTCCTTGGTCTTTGTACGACTATGATAATCGGCGATGCCAAAGATTCCCAAGCAGGAAACAAAAACCGTCAATAGGGCCACAAAACGTAAAACCTTCATCATGATCACCATGGAGATGACATCCTCCTCAATCTGATCGTTATAGAATGCATATTTGAACGGCGTATCCGGATACAATTCCTTCCAAACATTCTCCAAATAAATCAATGTCTTTTTCATGTCCAAGGGGTGCAATCCCACATTGATCTGCTGCCAGATTTCCGGTATGAATCGAATGATGCAAGGCATCAGGCTTCGATCTAAAGCAGATTGAGAAAAATCCCGAACCACACCGATGATTTGAACCGGCGTCCCGTCACCGTAATAAATGGTCTCTCCAATGGCATCAGGTGTTTGCGCCCATCCTAGACGTTCGGCGAAAGATTCGTTTATGATAACCGAGGATGACATATCCACCGATCCGGATCCGAAATCTTGACCCGCGATCATCTTCATGCCTAAATTGTCGATAAAAAGCCTGTCTACAGAGAACGAGGCCACAAACAGAGAATCGCTCGCCAGATCCCTGCGAACGGGTATATAGAGTGTCGACGAGGTCCCTGGCAGGTAATCGCAGGAAGATATGCCGGTAATAGATGCGTTTTGGGATATGCGCTGACGAAAGAGAGAATAATCGACACCACGCATCTCGATGTTGACCATATGGTCCCCTTGAAATCCTTTATCCACCCGACGCAAGTACCGTATCTGAATGAGAGAAATCACCGTGATGATGATGAATATCAGGGAAATGGTAAACTGGGACACCAGCAAGGTCTTTTGTAGTGTGATTTTTGAGAACAGGCGAATATTTTGAAATCCTCTCAATATCTTCAGAGGCTCAAATTTTGACATATAGATTGCGGGCAGGAAGCCGGCAGAGATTCCGGTGAGTACAGCAAATCCCAAGAAATAAAAAAGCAGCTTGACATTCTCTTTAAACACGAAAAACTGAGTTAAAGCTGGATGTAAATTTAGAAACGAAGGCTTCAGCCAGATCCGATACAGGACATAGGCCAAGATCAGCGATATGACAGAAATGAGCACGGCTTCTCCGATGAGTTGAACAAAGATCTGACTGCGTTTTGCACCGACCACTTTACGAATCCCAACCTCGCGGGCACGCATGAGTGCCTTGGCAAGGGTGAGGTTCGTGTAATTAAAACCGGCTGTCATGACAATGACAATCGCCAATCCCCATACCAGATACACCACAATGATCGGCATAGTGGTACCCAGATGGTTTTTCAGCGAGCGCCCGGGTAGAATATCTCTTAAAGACTGAATATGAAAGGAAATTGTATAATCCTTGTCCCTATAATGTTCGGAGGCGTTTCGGGACAATAATGCTGATACCTGGGACACCGGGACATGCTCCTCAAGCATGAAATAAATATAATGATTTTGTATATGATCCCACCGATCATACGGCTGAATTTTATCTTGTTTTTCCAGAGCGGTCAAGGTCGTCCAGGAGACGAGTGGCTGGAGGTGAATATGTGAATGATAATCCTGGGCATCATTCAGCACACCCGTTACCGTAAAGTCACCAT
>CAZYTI010000191.1:0-453 GCA_964650065.1 uncultured bacterium | reverse complement strand
ACCTGCTGGGGCTTCGTGCGCTGCTTTTCGCGCAGCACGGCCAGCGGCTTGCCCCAGTGGATCACCTTGCCGAGAGGATCCATGGTGCCGAAAAATCGTTCCGCCATCTCTTGGGTCAACACAATGGAATTCGGTACTTCCAAAGCGGTGGACGGATCGCCGGCCGTTAATTCGAAACTGAACGTTTTAAAAAATTCCGAATCGCAGCAAATACTCCCCATGTAAAGACTTAAGCTTTGATAGGATGCATATCCACCGAGTCCCCGCTTCATTCGGACAACCCGTTCGATGCCCGGACATTCATCCGACAATTTAGTAGCCAGAGACAGGGGTGCCGATGCATAATCGTCTTCTCTTCCGGCATCGTTCCGGTGCGTTATAATTCGGTATATCCGATCCTTGTTTTCATGGAATTCATCGTGTATATAGAAAGTCTGGATGACCTGGAGTAAA
>CAZYTI010000190.1:6465-7174 GCA_964650065.1 uncultured bacterium | reverse complement strand
GAAGCACCCCCTCTTCCTATTCCCATACCCCAATGCGTATTGCCGGAGATAATGTTACCCAGTCCAGGGGACGTTCCTCCGACCGTATTGTTATGGCCTCTTCGGATATATAATCCCAATTTATTGCCAAGCGCTGTTGTGCCCGCTGCATCGGTACCAATTTTATTACCCTGAATAATATTGTAATTTGCAGCACCCCCTGCAGCATCTCCCCAGATGACAATACCATATTCGTTATCAGAAACGACATTATCTTTGATCAAATTGTGGGTATCCTCAATCACACAAATTCCATACTTTCTATTCCCTACGCCTGCCGTGCCGGCTGCATTCGTACCGATAAAATTACCCTGGACAGTATTGCCGGTGGGGCCCAAATCACGTGCAATTAAAATCCCATGCCAGAGAGATTCAGATCCGCCATTATCGGAAATAACATTACCCTCACCTGGATTAGCACCGCCGATTGTGTTTCCGGCGGCCTGGAAAATTCGAACGCCCATACCCCCGTTTCCCAGGGGAGCTAATCCATCAGGAGCGAGACCGATGAAGTTCCCTGCCACCACATTCCCCGTGGCAGCCGGGCCTTCGATCTGAACACCGTTATTCGTATTTCCTGAAATAATATTCCGAACCCCTATGGTGGGGCCGATGGCAGCGCCCCCGAGGGGTGTTTTTGGGGGGGGGGGGGGGGGGGGGGGGGGGGGGG
>CAZYTI010000190.1:0-6455 GCA_964650065.1 uncultured bacterium | reverse complement strand
ATTAGAGGCCCCCTCCCCAATAAATATCCCCCCATCATTCGGCATGGTAGCATCTCCGTCGGGATCGGTTCCGATGAAATTGCCCGAAACCTGGTTGCCCGTGGCAGTGGTACCTGTAATCGCCATACCGTGGCCGGTATTGCCCGAGATGACATTCCCCATTCCATTGCCCACACCCCCGATGAAGTTACCGGGAGCATTCTCTATGGATACGCCTTCATCCCCGTTTGCTATGGCAGTAGACCCATTCGCAGAGACACCGATGTAATTTCCGTACACCATATTACCCGTGGCACTGCTTCCCCAGATGTTGAGGCCATCGTCAAAGTTGCCCGAGATGACGTTTCGGGCCGATGTTGTTGTCCCACCTATCGCATTGGTCGATCCGTTATTAATCCAAATCCCAATGCCCGGATGCCCGGAATAGCCCTCTTTGTTGCCCAGTGCGCCGTCCCCTGCTGCATTTGTACCTATATAGTTACCCCGAACGAAACAGCCATCACTACTAATAAGTATTCCGGTTCCGGTATTGCCGGAAATGACATTCCCAGCCCCGACAGCCGTACCGCCGATAATCGTGCCGTTTCCTTGAATGAGCAGGCCGTAGTGGTCATTGGGTATCGAATCCGTTCCAGCTGCATTCGTACCGATATAGTTGCCCTGGATTCTGTTTCCCGTCCCGGTTATGAGACTAAGGCCACGGTAATTATTGCCTGAGATGATATTTCGGGCCGCAGGGTTCGTCCCTCCCACGTTGTTGTCTGAAGATTCTATCAAAATTCCTCTACGGTTGCCCATATCTCCAGTCCCACTGACACTCGTGCCCAGGTAGTTTCCTTCGATGATATTTCCGCCTCCTGTTTCCAGAAATATACCCGCTGTCGAACACCGGTTAATAACCAGTCCACGGACCGTGGACCTGCCAGCGGTAATATTCAGACCACGCCCGCCGGTTACCATGTACTGACCATCGATTTCAATCATCAAATCCGCTTCCAATGTCGGCGTTGCTGGTGCGGCCCCCGGCTGCGTGTAGCCGTCGATGATGACAGGATCCGTAATTTCCGGCAGTTCGCTTGAAGGTTGAATCGTATGTGGTACCGCTCCCGGGATGTCAAATTCTATCGTATCCGTCGTTCTCTCAGAGATATTGGCCTTAACAATGGCATCCGTTATTGAACCGACACCGACATCGTCAGATATGATGACAACCAAGGGGGTGGTCCAAAAGTGTTGTGCTGTTGTCACACCGTTTTCAATTGGTACATCGTAAGCCACCGGGGTCCCGGGAACACCAACCGACATGTTGTAAGTGCCAACTGGTACCGGATCTATAATGTAAAAGCCGTTAATATCGGTGGGTACACTAGGCCCTCCTGCGACTGTAACAGATGCTGGATATACTGGATCGCCTGTTTCGCCATCCCTCACATAACCCGATACCGCGCCCTGCGCCAATAAGAATCCTGGCATGAGCAACAGAATCATTAAAATTGCAGTAAAAATGGTGTTTCGCTTATTCATAGTAAAACCTCCTTGAAATTGGAGCCATTTAACAATTCCCTTTTTAATACCGATTTTCTTTCCAGTTACTCCAATTTCTGTCGCTTCACAATATTTTTGACCCGGATTGAGAAATCGTCCAGGGTTCGATTTAATCCAACAACTTTTTTCCCCGTTCGCTCATCCTGCAGGATCTTGTACTTCCCTAAATTCGAGCCGGTCACGCGGTAATTGTTTTTTTGATCCTTCTTAAGGAACAGAAATACCTCTTCATCCTTTTCAAACCGGGCCGTGCCGGTGTAGAGTTCTCCGACCTCACCGACTTCGCCCCCCAGGCTGGTGACAGTCAGGTTTTCACTGGCCCCTTCGCCCTTGTGATATTCATCCACAGAAATACTCACCCGGGTATAGATCCGCGTGTTTTCTTCGTTCCATTCCGAACGCTGCTCCATGACCCTCCCGGTGACGATGAGCTCGGATTTCTTAGAGAGCTCCTCTAACGACAGTCTGCGCGTCTGAGCGTTGGATGCGCCCATGAGCATAAAAATCAACGCTGACACGCAAAAAATGACAATAATTTGCCTTTTCATTGAAAATCCCTCCTAATTTTATTGAGAAAAAATAATTTCGAGAAAATACGTCACCCGGCAGGAGAACGATGAAGAAGAAATCTCTGCAAAATTAGCCTATTCTGATTGGTCAGACAACACAGGTTCAAATGTAAAAAGATTAATGAATTCATATATTATATAAAAATATATATCAATGTCAATAGGCAATATTTTCCGTCTCACTCTTAAGTTACTGAATTATTGTAACTTGTGATGTTTACCTCAATTTTAATTAGATATTCGTAAAAACTTACCCCCTATTTATTCTTGTCGACTTATTTCATTGGTGGCATTCATTTATCAATAATCAGGTGAATCTTCATCTAATCGCAAACTGCATCATCTTTTTACTTGAAATTTACTTTTTTATTTCTTAGACTTGACATTCACCATGATAAATCGTTGTAAGATCGAATCACGTGAATTCAAATAAACCGAGAATCATCGGTAGTGTCAAAAGTTTCATGAAAAAATGAGAGTACGACGTGAAACCATACCTGCTTGCCGCCCGCCTGCCGCAGGCAGGGAGATCAAAGAGAAAAACTCTGTGTGCTCTGTGGTTAATTTTTTACCACCGAGAATAATCAAACAGGAGATTCCCATGCTTCCGCTTCAAAGACACAAACCATTTTATGTTCCTCCGGAAGAAATCACCCACCGCATCGGTCAATTCCAATCCGCATTGAAAGGCCTGGATGTATCCCTGCGCTGGATAGAACACAACACCCACCTGCTCTATTATTCGGGTTCCTTACAAAACGGCATCCTTTTGATACCCGCTGAAGGCCTGCCCCGATACTTTGTCAAGAGGAGTATTCAAAAAGCCGAGGCGGAATCCCCTTTAAACGTTCTCCCCTATCCCGGTCGAAAAAGCATTTTGAAAACCATCAGGGAGATGGTGAATACTGATAAACGATTGGGTATGGCTCTGGATATCATACCTGCTTCCACAGTGTTGTGGTTAAAAGAAAAACTGGACGGCTTTCGCGCCGTGGATATCGGACCGGCCATCCTACTGCAGAAAGCGGTGAAGCGTGAATGGGAAATATCACAGATTGAAAAAGCGGCCGAACAGGCAAAAACAATTTTTCAGGACATGGATCAATTCCTTCGTCCCAATATGACCGAACTCGAGCTGAGCGCCTCAATTGAACACCGGCTGCGTCTTCTGGGTCACAGCGGAACGATCCGTGTGCGAAATCCGGATGCAGATTTGGGTGTACTCTCGGCCGTATCCGGAGACGCTGCACTGTTCCCCACCTGCTTCGACGGCCCGGTGGGAGGCGAGGGTCTCTATCCCTCGACGGTTCCTCAGGCGGGCTGGAAAAAGATCGTGACCGGTGAGACGGTCATGGTCGATATGGTGACCTCTTACAATGGGTATCAGGCCGACGATGCACGAACATTCTATTTAGGCAGGGAGATCCCGGATCAAGGTAAACGCGCACACGATTTTTGCCTTGAAGTTCTGGATAAATTAGAGATGAATATACGTCCGGGCCGTACATGCAGCGAAGTCTATCATGAAGTCAATCAGTGGATAGATAAACAAATACTCCCCGAAGGTTTCATGGGATATGGAGAGAATCGGGTCAAGTTCTTCGGACACGGAATAGGCCTCGAATTGGATGAATTGCCTGTTATTGCCGGAAAAATAGATCTGGAGTTACGGCCCAACATGATCGTGGCCCTTGAACCCAAGGCGTTTCTCCCGGGACTGGGCCCGGTGGGTGTGGAAAATACCTATCAGATTACGGATGACGGATGTAAAAATTTATGTGAATTTTCTGAAGAGATTATTCTATTGGAAGGTTATTAACCGTTTTTCATATCCATCAACGTTTTATTATTTTCTCTTTATCAGAAACAGGATTTCCTTGAGATCGGTGTACATATCCGACAGCAGCATGATTTTTTTTAGCTTTTTACCATCGGATAACAGATCCATGGATTCCAGCTCGTTCATGTTATGAAGTTTTAATAAATTGACAATCTGTTCGTCTGTAAAAGCTTCCTCATGCAATTTTTTTATAATCATGGCGGCTTTCAAAACCTTCGGTCTGAACAATCGCCTCCCCGATTTACTTTTGGAAGCTTTAAAACAGGGGAACTTTTCTTCCCAAATTCTCAACTCATGCGTTGGGACCTGCACAATCTCACTCACTTCGCTCGTCGAGTAATAGAGCCTTCGAATATTCAGATCATCCATTTTTAACGTCATGGGAAAATCCTATTCGTTTAAAGTGATCTCCTTTTCATATTCAGGTAAAACTCTGGGGGGTTTAATCAGCGAGGATCCATGGGAACAGAAGTTGATGACTCGCAACTTCATGTTCTCAAGTGGGGTCCAGAAATTCTGATTCAGTTTCGCTTTTAAACTCCACAGATTATCAAAAAGATAATAAGCTTTTCTTTCTAAAACAAATGATTCTTGTATTTTCTTTTCTTTTCTACGTAACCAGAAACTGCACCCTTTTTGATAGCCCAGGGCTTTGCACATATCAATCACCCTTTTGTTATAGCGACCAAAAGGAAATGCAACACATGTTACCCCTTCTCCCAATTGATCTGAAATCTCCGCTTTTGAACGACTGAGTTCAAATTTTAGCCAATTAGGATCTGTTTTAGTCAAATCCGGATGATGGACTGTATGGGAACCGATTTCAAATCCTGCTCTGTGCATTTTTCTGATTTGCTCCCAGGACATGTGTCTGAATCTTCTACCGCCCAAGTTCACATCCCAATCGTTCATTCTGTCGACATAGCCGGTCACAATGAAAATGGTTCCGGTATATTCAAATTCCTGCATCAAGGGATAGGCATGGGTATATATCGATTCGTATGAATCATCAAATGTGAGTATGATCGGTTTGGATGGAAGCGACGAATCGGGATTATAAAGAGATTGGATAGAGGTGGTTTCATAACCCTCTTTTTTTAGAAAATTCAGTATGGTGTTGAATTTCCCGGGCGATACTCTTGTCACGCCCCACTCGATGGAGGAATCCACTTTATGGAAAGCTAAAATGGGTACTCGATTTATTGACAAAGCCCCCAAAATATGACCTATTGGCTATTATAAACAGGCAAACCTTCTTTTAAAACATGAATCGCCTTCTTGAGATCCTCTGAATTCAAAACATAGGCAATGCGTGCCTCTTGCTTGCCTTTGTTCGGACTCGCGTAAAAACCAGGTCCGGGAGCAACCATTGTGGTTTCACCGTTCACGTTGAAATCTTCCAGAATCCATCGCGCAAAATCTTCAATATCATTCACCGGAAACGTGGCCATGGTATAGAAGGCACCTTCGGGCTTGCCACAATGCACGCCCGGGATGTTTGTTAAGGCATCATAAATGATATCCCTGCGTTTCTTATACTCATCAATCATTTCTTTGAAATACTTATCCCCCTCGTCTATGAGTAACGAGGCACCCACCTGCTCTAATGTTGGAGGACAGAGTCTTGCCTGTCCAAACTTCAAAACGGTCTGCATGACTTCTTTATTTTGACTGACGATGCATCCTATACGTGCACCACAAACGCTGTACCGTTTTGAAAGACTGTCCATAAGGATCGCATGCTGGGATAATTCCGGGTAGGAGAGAATACTCGTCTGGCTTCCTTCAAAAACGAACTCTCTGTATACTTCATCGGAAAGGACGAAAAGACCGTGTTTTAAAGCGATTTCCTTTATTTGATTCATCTCCTCCGTATTGAAAATGGTTCCAGTGGGGTTGTTTGGCGAATTGACAAGAATGGCACGGGTCTTGAATGTGATTTTCTCTTCTATTTCCTCAGAAGACGGTAGATGATATCCATTTTCCGGTCTGGTCCCTATGGGTACCAGAGAGACACCCGCCATTTTTGCAAACCCATTGTAGTTGGGATAAAATGGCTCGAATGTGATTATTTCATCACCTGGTGATGTTACAGCCATGATTGTGAAAAGCAAGGCTTCACTTCCCCCTGTGCATACCATGATATTCTCAATAGTTACGTGATCGAGCCCTGCACGATGATAGTACCGCTCCAGACTTCGCCGGAGGGACAAAATACCATCGGATGGATTGTAGGCGATCACGTTTTTATCATAACTCCGAATGGCATTAAAATACTCTATCGGTGTAGCAATATCGGGCTGGCCGATGTTCAGATGATAGACTTTCATCCCGTTATTTTTAGCTTTAACGGCATAGGGTGCAAGTTTTCTGATAGGAGAGGCGGGTGTATCGATTCCTCTTTGAGATACGGCTGGAACGGTCATGCGAGCCTCCTGTTCGAGTTATATCTATGAGTCCAATCTAAAAACTATGGAATTCAAACCGATGCGAATTCAAGT
>CAZYTI010000189.1:0-7182 GCA_964650065.1 uncultured bacterium | reverse complement strand
CCGATGTTAAGACCGCTGGGCGTTCTGCGACGTGGATTATCCAACAAGCGAATATTGGAATGGTCATTTGATAACTTTTCCACAAACTGACGCGAACCATCGGTGGACCCTCCATCGACCACCAAAATTTCGATGTTGCCCTGTGGATAGTCCTGACGGAGGATAGACCGAAGGTTCTGTTCGATGATCTCAATTTCGTTATACATTGGAATAACAATTGAGACGAGAGGCATATGATCTGTTTTGTTCTCTTCTGACATGACTATACTTATATCAGCGCTTTGATGGTAGTTGCAACGTATTCAATTTGTTCTTCTGTCATTTCTGCAAACATGGGTAGGGATAAAAGCCTTTCAGCATGTTTCTCTGTTACTGGGAAATCCCCTTTTTTATAACCCAGGAAGTGATAGGCATCCTGCATGTGAAGTGGAATCGGATAATGCAATCCGGAAGCAATACCTTTTTCAGCCAAGGCCGCTTGGAGCTTCTCCCTGTCATCCAATTGTATTACATATAAGTGGTATACTCCTTTTGACCATGGAGGGTCCTGAGGTAAGCTAATCCCGGATACATCTTTTAGCAACTCATTATAGAGGGATGCGTATTGTCTGCGCTTCTCATTCCACTCCGGCAACTGCCTTAGTTTAATTCGCAAGATACCTGCTTGTATGGCATCCAATCGTCCGTTAAATCCTTCGAACTGATGGTAATATTTTTTGGCCTGACCATGGTCCCTCAACATTTTAATCTTTGAAGCAATGACTTCATCATCTGTGACCACTGCACCGCCTTCGCCACAAGCCCCAAGATTCTTCCCAGGGTAAAAACTGAAACAACCCGCCAGCCCCATGGATCCCGCTTTTCTTTCTTTGGAATGTTCAGTACTCCCCAGATAGGAAGCGCCATGGGCCTGACAAGCGTCTTCAATGACAAACAATCCATATTTTTCTGCAATATTCATTATCGGATCCATGTTGGTCAATTGGCCATAGAGGTGAACAGGGACAATTGCCTTGAGTCGACCTCCAGACTTTAGTCTCGTTTCAATTTCCGCTTTTAGAAATTGCTCGTCCATCTGGTCGGTTTTATCATCGATATCGACAAACACGATTTTACCGTTTGCCTGGGATATCGCCTCCGTCGTTGCAATGAAGGTATTGGGCACAGTAATGACTTCGTCTTCATTTTCAATACCGGCCGCCAACAAGGCAAAACGTAATGCATCTGTGCCACTGCTCACACCAATGGCATGTTTTGTTCCACAGAAGGCAGCAAATTCTTTTTCAAAACCTGCGACATTATCTCCACCCACAAAATGGGCATTCTCCACGGCTTTTTCAACAACTTCCATGATTGATGCTTTCAAGGATCTATGCTGTTTTTGTAAATCAACAAAGGGAACTCTCATATTTTACCATCTCCTTTAGTCAATGTTTCGATGTTATTTAAATTACAATGATTCATAGGGTGGCCAGGAGTAGGGTTTCTCGAAAAACCCCGGAAAGCATTTGAGCTCCTCGATCCCTTTGATCACCTTAGCAGGATTTCCAGCCACGCCCGAGTTGGGCGGCACATCCTTAATCACTACGGAACCGGCACCTATGAGGGAATTTTCTCCAATGACCACACCGGGCAACAGTGTACAATTGGCACCAATTCTTGCCAACCGTTTGACGGTGACGCCCCCCAGACATTCTTTGTATTTGGGACAATTCATAGGATGGGGATCATCGGTAAATACCACATTGGGTCCGATGAATACATCATCCTCGACCGTGACCATCTCTAAAAAACAGCACGAATGGATCCGGACTCGATCTCCAATTCTGTTTCCGAACTCAAGGACCGCATTCGTGCCCACACTGGAGTGATCACCTATAACGTTGTCTTCCCGAATGGAAGCTCCCTGCCCCGTCTGAAAATAATCTCCGATTCGGTTTCCGGAATAGATCGTCGTGAAGGGGCGTATAATGCCGTGATTGCCTATGACCAATTCCATTTCTCCGGGTTGTTTCCCGCGGGGTGGCATCCCTAAAATGGAAGGCGGCTCAATTTGTGTATCCACCCCTATCCTTACAT
Organism: uncultured bacterium; assembly: GCA_964650065.1. Taxonomy (GTDB): domain Bacteria; phylum Zhuqueibacterota; class QNDG01; order QNDG01; family DSAB01; genus CAZYTI01. The sequence goes on along the minus strand of CAZYTI010000189.1, from coordinate 5,103 downwards.
TTTCGTGAATACGATTGGAGAATCCCTCCGGGAAGGAAGATGCTTGAACCATTATCCGACCTCTACGACTGATCCATTATTCCTCAATGACGATTCGGCTGCCTCTAACGATTTCACAACGCGGAGTCCGTTGTATCCATCCGTTCTGGGTGTTTTATTATTTTTACAACAATCGATGAAATGCTTCATCTCTTCGTTCAAGGGCTCATACGTATCGAGACGGGGGATGACGATATCTCCGGCCCGATAACTCAAATGGTATTGACCGAAACTCTCAGGATCCTGATAATCGACACCTTTATCATAGATTTTTATTTTTTCGATTGTTTCGGTATCATCATAAACGAGCATTTTCTCGCTGCCGATAATCGTCGTACGGCGCAACTTACTGGGTGACAGCCAACTGACCTGTACATGGGCAATGGTCCCCGATGCAAACTCCAGATTGATAAATGCTACATCCGGAATATCTTTTTGTACATAATCCTTACCCATACAAGCAATCCGAACAGGCTCTTCTTCCAACCAATAAAACAGCATTGAGAAATCATGGGGAGCCAAATCCCAAATGACGCTAACGTCTTTCTGATGAAGTCCCAAATTCACCCGAGAAGCACTAATGTAATAGACCTTGCCCAATTCCCCTTTCTCAATGGTCTGTTTTATTTTTTCAATTGGCGGGCTGAATTCAAATGTATGCCCCACCATGATGACCAGGTTCTTTTCCTCGGCCAAATTAATTAGCTTCTGAGCCTCTTCACGAGACCGTACGAAAGGTTTTTCAATGAAAACATGTTTTCCAGCCGTCAAACTCTCTAAAGCGAGAGGATAATGACTCGAGACATCTGTTGCAATGACTATCGCATCAATATTATCTTGTTGTATAAGTTTCTGATAATCTATCTCTGTATGAATTGAAGGATATCTTGTTTGGATCTTGCCCAGCTTTTTTTCATCTAAGTCACAGCAAGTGATTTCTTCGCACAACTGTGCCTCATATAGGTTCCGCAGCAAATTCGGTCCCCAGTATCCCAATCCAATTACACCCACATTCATAATGTCTCCTTTCTTCATTCTTGAGTTAGAGTTCTCTGTATAGTTTTAAAAGTTCTTTGGAAGATTTATTCCAATTGTATTTATTAGAGACTGCTTTTTTACCGTTTTCTCCATAATTTAATGTTGACTCATGTATCTTATATACAATATTCGCAAAATCTTCTGGGGAATGTGATCGGAAAATCTCACCACATTGGCATTCGTTTACAATACGAGCCGAAGCTCTTGCATCGGAAACAATGACTGGTTTTCCCAGAACCATATATTGAAATAATTTATGAGGAACACCATTATCTATCAGCGGATTCGAAGGTTGAGGAATAATGCATATTTTACTGGATTGAATATAGGAAGCTGTTAGCTCAAATTTAACCCATCCTGTAAAATCAACCCAATCGGAAACACCCTCTTTGACAACCAATTCTTCAAGCTGATTCCTTGAAACGCCCTCACCGACAATTACCAATTTTAATTTATCGAATTTATCAACGAGATAGTGAATAGCCCGTATCGGCGTATCGAGATCACGTTCAGGGCTTAACTGGCCAACATATAATAAAACATAATAATCTCTATATTGTTTGGTGATAGAATGGTCGATTTGTATTTCGTTGTAAAATCCGTCTTCAACTGTATTACTTACCACATATATTTTCCTTGGATTCACTCCCCTTGAAACCAGTAATTCCTTATGCTCTTCAATAACAACGATGATTTTGTCGGCATATCTCAAGCATATTTTTTCTAAAATTGTGGCTAAATAAGGATTTCGCACCATGTAAGATAACAATCCTTTCATCCCCCAAACCTTTAAAGCGGCTGGGTAATTTTCATGCATATCAAAGACGATGGGAATGCCTTTAATTCTCCCGATAATAACCCCTGTCAACGCCAATGGTAAATCATGAACATGAATAACATCAATTCGATACTTTCGAAGAGTCGTTATAATTTTCCAAATCCATATTGGATTAAAAAAGACCGGTAGATTTATGTTTAATCTGATTTTTTCCGGTAACCAACGATAAAATCGTAATCTGACGACAGTCGCACCATTGACATATTCTTCTAAAGGTAAGTTCAATTTATTGTTACATAGTAAATATATAGAATATCCGGCGGTAATAAAAGATTTAATTTCCTTGGTCAATCGAATATCCGGAGGATAATCACTTTGAAGGATCATGAGAATTTTCTTGACAGGCATTTCTTTTGTTTTTTTCAAAATTTCATCCGAATAACGCTATCAAACACCATAAATCGTCAAAATATCTCCAGGTATAATATTGTAAATGAGTGTATCCTTCGCCTCGAAGCATATATCAATTATTTTCTTATTTTTATAACTTAATATAAGTGTAGAACCCGCCCAATTTGACGGAAGATTGATTATAAAACTGAGTTCACTCCGGCGAAGGATAGAAGAAAAATTACCCTGCAGATTTATCTCTATTAAGTCCTTATTGACAACTCTATTCATCAATTGTGAAGAATCTCTTAATTTCATATAACTTACAATCTGACCTTGGGTTCCGATCCAGAGAGAGTCCTGAACACTTTGAATAGAATCAAGAATTACCCTGAAGAGGCTGAGAGGGATAGACTCCTCTGTAGCTTGTTCATCCTTATTCACCGAATGAAAATATGTTATCATCCAGCCTTTTCGGGTTATCGTCTCACTTAAAAAATCATTCAGCAATGCTGGCTCATTTTGAGCATACACACCAATACCTTTTAGCATACCAAATTCTTCATCACTCAGAGAAGAATCGTTGATACCCCAGTCGCCGCGTGCAGATTCATGATATGCCATAACAATGCTTCGTACAGATTCATTGTGATCTCCGTATGGATACGCAAAACTTGGTACATCTTTGATACCATATACATTTGATAAAATCTGCTGTTTCGCCATCATAATTTCGAAGTGAAGGTTCGGTTCAGTCAATTCAGTAGATTTACAATGAGACCAAGTGTGGGAGGCTATCTCATTACCTTCGTTGAATAAATTTTGCCACGGCGTCCAATCATGAATATTTTTTGTATTTAAATAGAATGTACCGACCATGGCTCTACTTTTTAGCTCTATCCCTGCGATCTGATAGTGGCTTTGCCTTGCATCATCAAAAGCAATCGTCAGGGCTGCTTTCTTATTGTTTTTCCAGGTACAGATCTTCGCTTTTGGAAGGTAACCAGACTCAATGGGAACAAAGTCGATTTCTTGAGATCCTGTTATGCTTTCGACCTTATTACAGTACATCCAGGAAATCAGAAATAGCAACAGTAGAATAATGAAAGGTTGTTTTTTAAAAGACATGTGGACCATCAATAAACATAATATTGTTGAATTAATATTTAAATTTTCCAAAATTCTTTATGATAAGCGCATCTTTTAATAATTTTATTTCCTCCACTTTTATCACGCGGAGAATAAGCACCAATCCCATGAAGGCTGAGATTGAAAATAATAGACTCCAAACCAAATGGACATGGATAAAGAAGTAATTTGCCGAACCAAATAGAAGGACCAGTGGAACCAGTTTTCCGTAATCCAAGACATCGGATATCTTTAATTTAAATACAATTAACAAATAAAAGAAAGTGAAACAAACGACAGCGGTTAAAAGGCGAACGTAACTGGCCCCCACAAATCCATGTCTTGGAATGACAATCAGGTTAAAACAGACATTCAGACTCAAGCCGGCAGCCATAACCAGGGTCGTCAACCTCTGCTGCTTCGCAGCGACAAATAGATCCACAAAATAAAAATTTAGGAAATTAAATCCCAGGGTGATACTGAGCACTCGAAAAGCCGGTGCAACAGAACGATAACCGTCAACATATAAAAACATAATAATTTTCTTCGCATTGAATCCAAGAGTTACGCCCAGGAAAACACCCAGCAGAAATATAAATTTCATACCGATTTTAAACGTTTTTAATAGCAGTTCCCTGTCATCATCGAAATGACGGGACAACATGGGATACAGCGACATCGAAAGAGAAGTAGATAAAAACATGAGAGGATATACCAGACGGGTCGCCGCCGAATAATAACCCACCTCCCCATCTCCCCTCATCCATGAAAGTAATAAAATATCAATCCTCGTACTTAAGATTGAGAAAAGAATAAATAAAAACAGTGGGAAACACTCCAAAATGATCCGTTTCATGAATACCCAGTCCCATGCGAATTTAACCCTGTTAGACCTCACAAATGTGATTAAAAGGAAAATGGTACCGGGAAGATTGGATATGGAATAAATAATTGCGATACCTACCAGGGTGGTCTGGTATCTGACTGTGAATATATAAATAAGGAGTGCAAATAGAATACTATCCACAACGCTGAAGAGAATGGGGACTTTCATCCGTAACTCAGCCTGATATACCGTTTCGAATACAGACCGAAGAGAAGACAGTTTAGACGAAATAATCAAATTGATGGAGATAATCCCAATGATGAAAAGTACTTCTCCCGAATAATTCAAAATGAAAGCCATGAATCCGGCCAACAAAACGGCCAACAATGAAAGGACTATTTTTAAGGTTATGCCTATGCCTAATATCTTATCTGATCCATATCGTTTGTTGGATAACTCACGTACCAGTATCTGATTCAAACCAAAATTAGATAGAATATCGAAGATCGCAATGTAAGCGATTCCGACGGACAACCGACCGTAAACATGTTCTCCCAAATAATTCGCCAGATGAATAAAAATGAAAAATGAAATCAATAAATTGAAGATACGACCCAAATAGATGGCCATAGAATTTCTGGCAACTCTGCCGAATGATTCGTTCATATCAGTTCTTACCCATACTCCGGTGTCTTTTAGATACAGTCATAATAGCCACCAACAATCCCAGATAAAACCAAAGTCTTCGATTATCATTCAAATCTCCGCTAAATTGGGCAGAGATTAGACCGAAAATAGTCATCATGAGAAACGCAAATAACAGCACCTTTTGTTCATCGGTTGTCCTCCCCGAGAGTGTACGAATGCCGTCCAAGAGGATCGATAAAAAATGCCACACGATCAA
>CAZYTI010000188.1:0-7216 GCA_964650065.1 uncultured bacterium | reverse complement strand
AAAGGTGTTAAATCCTCCCTCTTTCCCAATAATACGAGAAATGGTTTTTCCCGATCACCCCCTTTGAGTCTATGGATTTTATCGATAACGACCGGATCTTCTGCATTACCCCCCAGACCATACACCGTCTCGGTTGGATAACCAATAATTCCCCCTTGATTTAAAAGAGTGACGACTTGACCCATAACCTCTGAGACTTCGGCAGGATCAATTTTTAGAATGATGCTATCCATACAGCCTTTCAATAAGCGTTTATCCTTTGCAATGCCTTCTCGGAGGCAATCTATTCATCGTCATCCAGATGATAGCCAAATTGCATTTTATATAATTTTTCATAAATTTTACATGTTTTCAGCAACTTTCGATGAGATCCAATACCAATGATTTCCCCCTTATCCACAACAACAATTTTATCTGCATGAATTACGGTAGACAACCGATGTGCAATGACCATGACTGTCCTGTTTTTCATCAGGTTACTGACAGCCTCCTGTACCGCTTTCTCCGATTCGGTGTCTAAAGAAGATGTGGCCTCATCCATGATCAAAATGGGGGGATTCCTCAAAATGGCACGGGCTATGGCAATACGTTGCCTCTGACCTCCAGAGAGTTTCACGCCCCGGTCTCCGACTATGGCGTCATATCCATCCTCCATGGCCATGATAAAATCATGAGCATTGGCCACCTGGGCAGCTGCCTGAACAGCATCTTCATCCTGAGTCTCACTTCCATAAGCAATGTTATATCGTAACGACTCATTGAAAAGGATTGTCTCCTGAGTCACAATACCGAACAATCGCTTCAGAGAGGTATTTGTGATACGGCGGACATCAATCTCATCAATGCATACCTCCCCTTTCGTCACTTCATAAAATCGGGGAACGATATCGACCAGTGTCGATTTGCCGGCTCCACTCTGTCCCACAAATGCCACGATCTCTCCCCGTTTGATGGTAAGGTTGATATTTCTCAAAACATCAGAATAATCTTCCTGATATCGGAACCAGACATCCTTAAATGTGATTTCATTCTTAAATTCGGAAATATGGACCGCGCCGGGATGATCTTGAATTTCCGGAACCGTATCCATGACCATAAAAATCCGCTCTGCTGCTGCCAGTCCGGCCTGAATCTGGTTATTGACACCTGTGAGATCCCTCAGGGGTTGAAAAATTGAAAAAAGAACAATCATAAATCGGACAAAATCTTCCGGAGTTAAATAGCCTCCCGTAAGAACCTGGGTTCCGCCGTACAAGAGAAGAACGATGAGCGCTGTAACAGCCAGCATTTCATTGATCGGATTCGACAGTAGCTGTAAAGATTTCTGACGAATGACGAGATGAAAAAATTTCCGCGTGGCCTCCCGAAACCGTTTGATCTCTTCCCGTTCCATGGCAAAGGCCTTGACGATGCGAAGGGCTACAATCGTCTCCTGCAGAATGGATATAAATACTGCCGTTTGTTGGTATGTCCTCCTGCTCTTGCGCCGAATGCTCTGGCTGATCTTAATAATGAAAACGGCCATGACCGGCACGACAATCAACACCAGCAATGTCAACTTCCAACTGATAATGAAAAGAATGGCAACCAGCAAGAGGATCTGTATGGGGGTCACGATGAGCTTTCCAAAATTATTTGAAAGCGTGGTACTCAACACATTGACGTCATTGACCATGATGGACGTGATATGCCCCCCTTTTCTCTGTTCATAGAAACGCAATGACAGGGACTGCAGGTGCTCGTAGAGATGGTTGCGAATGTTGTTTACCGTTAAAAAATTAACTCTTGCAATTAAAATTCTCCGTGTGTACCCAAATAAATTTTTAAATAAAAAGGCCAGAGCCACTACAAGACATACCACCTTCAAAGTGTCGATCCGACTTTCTCGCTGAATCAGAGAATGTGTTTTCTCTTTTAACCATGTATTTAAAGATATCTTTTCCTGGATACGATCAATCACACCATCCGATGCTGTTTCCCCGGACGATCCGGAGGAGGATTGCTCCTGCTCATACGGGGTGAAAATCGTTTCAATAAATGTCGCCGACATCCACATGGTAAATCCGTTCAGAAAGGCAAACATGAAGGAAGCAAATATGGCAACAACCATATGTTTCCAATAAGGTAGAATAAAATGGAAAATTCTTTTCAGTACTTTCATTACCCCTCTCTATTATTCCCTCTGGAGAGCACAGAGGACGTTGGATTTAAACAGTGACTCGACCATGGTATTGACCTTTTCAATGACAGTGTCAAGGTGAACATTTCCTATACCCGGTGTTTCGGGCTGTACAACAACATGTTTCGGATCTCCGGGCGGTGTCCAGTGAGGGGAAACTTTGGGATTATGATAAATCCCAACGGTTGGAATATCCGCTGTAACCGCCACATGTCTCGCACCGCCATCGTTCCCGATAAATAGTGACGCCCTCTCCAGAGCGGCTTTCAAAAAACGAATACTGGGTATCTCATAATTCACTTCAATCTTGATATTCATCTGCTCTAAGACGGATTTTAACATCGGGAATTCACCCGGACCCCAGTTAAATAAAAGTCTTGCCCCGTATTTCGAAATAAGCAAATCACACAATTGGGCATAGTTTTTCAAACTCCACTGCCTGTATCGTTTTTTTCCACCACTAACCGGGGAAACCACAACGACGAAATCTTTTTCTGAAAAACCCAGCTTATCCCATAAGGATTCCGCCCATTTTTTATCATCTTCTGAAATGTAAAAATCCGGAATACAATCGTCTTTTTCCTCGACTCCCAGAGGTCGAAGCAGCATAAGCTTTCGCAGTCCCGCATAAACATGAATCGGGGGCGGTTTGATTAATATATTATACGCATAATTCCGGTGTTTGCTTTCAAAAGATATTCTTTTTTTAGCCATTGAGAATGCTGTGATTAAGGCAGACCTTGGATTGTTTTGAAAATCGATGACTACATCATACTTGTTTTTGATGACGTGAAGGATATATTTCATATATTGAATATGAGAGGCCGATTGGGAGGGTGTGATAAATTGATCAATATAAGGATTATTTCTCAGACATTCAAAAGCAAAATCCGCAACCAAAAAGGTAATTTCTGCGTTCGGTTTTGCTCGCCTTAATGTCCGTATCGCCGGGGTGCACATAAGGACATCCCCAATGGCTCTATGCTGTACCAGTAGGATTTTCATGGTCTTCCGAATGCTTATAATCGATGTACATTTTTTCTTCCATCAATTCTGATTTGTATCGAATATTCACTTCACGTTTTATCGAAGCACGCTCATCGTTCTGTGTATATACACTCCGCGCAAGTTGTATAAACTCATCATCAAATTCCTTTCTCGACTCTTTGCGACGGATGGCATCTTCAATATCCCACAACCGTTGATTGATCTCTTTCAGTTTTAAAAATTCCCAACTAACTTCCTGAATTCCCGCCTCCAACATGACGTTGGAGAGTAATGCGTACTCTTTCCTGATATTTTTTAATTGTTTGGAACCAATCATTTTTTCCATTTTAATGGATAGAATGGACACTTTGTCCACCAGTTCACCAATGGATATCTCTATCTTCATATTTCCTCATCACTCAATGATTCTCATTCCCTATAAAAAATGAGGAGGCCAGATTGGGAAATTTCTCCTTTAATACCATTATTGCGCGCTTCCCTGCCTGACCATCCAATTGATCAAACATGATAAGATTGGCCTGCTGGCGTCTCCGACTCTTTTCCTTGGGATTTCTAAGACACCTCTCTATTGCCTTATCCAGCTGCTCGGCATGATCTATACGGATCGCAATACCCTCGAGTAAATAACTGATTTCCGGCAATAACCGTTCCCCCTCGTCGATTTTAAAAACAATGATCGGCTTGTCCAAAGCACAAAATTCAGCTATAATGGAACTGATGTCACCGACCAAAACATCTGAGATCATCAAATAAGGAAGTACATTAGGATCATTTATGTAATACACACTTTTCATATGACGCAAACGGTTGACATATTTTTTCGAAGTGAACGGGTGAACAGTCACAAGGATATTATACTTCTCACCCAATATCGGCAGTATGTCGATCCACTCATCAATGGCGGACATGCCTGATCGATCCCAGGTTGCAGAAAAAATGATCGTCTTTCTATTCTGTTGGATATGGAAATCCTTTGCAATCCTGTCCAACGTCGTCTGATCGCACACATTATTAAAGGCAGGATCCAGTTTGGGAAACCCAATGGCTCTTGTCGAGGTGATCCCCATGTTTTCTGCCAATTCGACTTCTTTCTGACTCGTCACAAAAAAGATGTCAAAGGCATTGTAGTATCGGGCCCTTGAAAATGCTTTGAAATGATATGCGCCATGTCGAAATCCGATTTTAACGATCCTATCTTCAGGAAACCGATGCGTTGCATGACGACACATGATGACCGCTTTTGGAAAAGAGGGCAGGTATCTGTAATCCAATCCCAAATCCCTTAAAAACTGTGCCGTTTTTCGATTCTTGACCAATACAGGTAGAACAGGCATATTTCTCAATACGGGTTTCAAAACATAATAATCGATGGGATCTGCATAATAAACAACTACCTCTGGATTTCTTCCGATAAGCCGTAATAAGTGCCAGATCACTTTATAAGGATATTTGAAAATATAATAGGATATAACCATATTAATAATTCTTAAAATGGGCCTTTACGTATTTTACCACTGCCTCAACAATGCCTCTTTCTATGGATGATGTTTCTTCATGAAAGTTCCAAGCCCCCTTTTCAAATGCAAAGTATCCTTTGGTTTTAAAAAACACATTGAGTCCGAAGTGTAATGCCTGAAATTCAAATAAAAAATGTTGGCCCTGATGAAAACCAATATCCATGGAGAGGATGGGTGTATCGAATCGATCGAAAATGTCCTTTGCATAACTCAGTAAATCCGGATCAAAATCGTCATCATAATCCTGAAGTTTCGTGCCGCTTGCGCGAAAATCACCTTCTCTTGCGAACCTTCTCATCACATAGTACTTATTGAAGAGCACGACAATCCTGAAATCAGATGTGAGATCGGGAATAAACTCCTGGATAACGAAGTTGTGTTCCTTTAAAATGTAATCACGATACTCATAATAATCCCTTCGGTTATTGTAATCCGGATACACCTCATAAACCTTCTTTTTCCTAAAATATTTTCTGCGTACCAAGTCAATTTGGGTAAAGAAGCTTTGCTTTTCGAGTTTTTTAATTCGACTTTCCAATTGCCGCTCATTGTACACCAGATAAACCCCTTTGCCATTGGAAGTATCCACTTTCTTGAGTACAAGGGGAAATTGAATATTGTAGGCCGGCAGCTCCTTGAGGCTGCTGAAATAATAAGCCCTCAAAGAGTGAAAATTGATCTTCTTCTTGTATATTTCCTGATACCCTTTATTCTCATGACATCTGAGTAAATCAAGGGAAGGGATGACCGTATTGCCGCCTGTGTTCAACAGTTGAATGATATCGTGAATATACTGTCTTCTATTCGATTTCTGACTGAACGTATAAAATATGATGGAATCCCGGATTCTATCGACACGGTTGGCTATTTCATGAAAATGGTATTTTACGACACGAAAACCATGTTCCTGAAAAACCGTTAACATCCGATTCACATCCATACTCACCCATGGTTTCCGGGTCTGACCAAAAAAGTGGTCATTACCTGTGAGAAGGATTATTTTCTTGCTCAATTATTTCTCCGTGTGATACATTTCCCATAATTTATAATACTTCATAAAAATAGAGATCCCCGCCAAAATACATAAAATTAATCCTCGAATACCATCCAAGAAACCGCGTTTTACAAAATAAAACTGAAAAAACTTAAAGAATGGCCGCACGGTAAAATGGTACCAGTGAATCCGTTTTCCCTGGTCGTACATATCCTGGGCATACCAGGTCGAATAGCGTACCAATTTTTCCCATTGGGTCTTGAAATCGCGGACAGGAATGTGGACCAGGTACGCATTATAATTTTCTATCCATGTCAACCGATCGATCTTCAGTTTGGCATGAATACTTTTTAGGACATAATTTTTATACATCTCGCGACGAACCAGTCGTTTGCCACCCGAACCCAAATAAGTTCGGTGGGTCAGCAGTTTTCCGAAAAATAGGGTTCTGATAGGGACATTGAAACCATCGTATAGAATCTCATCTTGGGACAAGATATTCTGTATCTCCATCCGTAGCTCGGGTGTGCATCTCTCATCCGAATCGATGATGAAGACCCACTCATGGGCCACCTGGCGCATTCCCCAATAGCGTTGTGCTCCTGAATTCTCATATTCATGCTGCACGATTTTGACATTGGGATATCGGCTGCAAATCTCAACGGTTCTATCCGTACTGAATGCATCAACGATAAAGATCTCATCAACCCATTGGATTGATTCCAGGCAATCCCCGATGATATCTTCCACATCCTGAACTGGAATGAAAGCAGAGAGTTTACGTCGCTTCTGCATGGCTATCGAACTTCTCCCGGGTTGTCTGGTAGAACCGGATTAAACGATCGATTTGGTGTTCCACTGTAAAACGACCTCTTTTTTCTTGAATATTACGGATCAGCCCATCATATTGTTCTTTAGATATGCCGATGTAACGATGATCGTCTTCGATGATAAAGCCGAAACCATTCTGTATGACAATGTTCTTCACTTCATCGAGGCATCCCTGGGTCAAAATCGGCAATCCTGCGCATAGATAATCAAAAGTTTTATTACCCAGGGCATATCGAATATGGGGTAATGTACTCGCAACGGCATCATTAAAAATCGTCAGGCCGAAATCATATTGAGAAATTTCCCGGATCAGATCTCTATAGGGTAAAGGTTGATGCATCGTCACATGCGTTAATTTTTCAAATTTTCGATAAGGTTTCGTTTTTGAAGGATAAACATGAATGGCACACCCCTTTTTAGCCATCTGTTTTAACAGTTGAATGATATTTCGATGGTCCTTTCGATGTTCTGAGATGCGACCCACATAGACAAAATGAGACTGCCTGTCATGCTGAGGACGATTTTTCTGACCATACTCCTTGTCTAGTAAGAATGCTTCTGAAAAATAATTGGAAAACGTGATCGAATTATCCACGAGAGAATAGTATTTTGACACCTCGGACTTATAGGATTCCGTCACATAAATCGCTCCGTCGGATTGTTCGTTGCATATCCTTTCAAAAGTTT
>CAZYTI010000187.1:0-7236 GCA_964650065.1 uncultured bacterium | reverse complement strand
GTACAAATGACATTGTTCCCTCTTCGATTCCGATTCCGATACCGATACCGAATTCAGTCGGTTTTTCATAAACTTTTGACACTACCAATAAATAATTGCAAATAGGCAACTTATTTCACCTCGTATGGCAAAACAGGCAAATATTGCCGTTTTGTCACATTTCAGTGAACGTGCAATAATTCTCTCCATTATATTTTTTCATTGTTTATCAGGTATTTAAGGCTGTTTTACTCTATAAACAATGATTCAATAGCATCTTATTGAATCATTGTTTATATGGTATAGTCTTTGCGTAAAACCACTCGTGTACAGCAAACAAGAGAACAGGGATGGTGAGTACGGAGATTAACATCGGACAGGATTCGTGACCTTTTAATGAGCTTAATGAAAGAGAGAGATTAAATGCGACGACAATTTATGAACATTTTCATCATGTCCGCCATCTTTATGAGTGGTTCAATGCCTTCCCTGGCTCAATTCCAATGGACTTCCGACGGCCTTCCCATCGTTTCAACGACCTCGACTCAAGTCCATCACAGTGCCGTACCTGATGGCCATGGGGGTATCTTCCTGACTCATGAAAATACCGCAACAGGCGATGCCGATATATATGCCCAGTGGATCGATGGATCCGGAAGTCTTCGGTGGGGTTCCAATGGGATCGTGGTCACATCGGCTGGAGGAGATCAGAAATTTTCTGCAATTGCAAAGGATGGATCTGGTGGTGCCTACATCGCATGGCAGGATGACGTATCTGGCAACCTATATATCCAACACTTGAATGCCAGTGGATCTCCAACCTGGACAAGTGGCGGTCTGACCGCGTGTTCGGCTCCCGGTGAACAAACCAATGTTCGAATGGTTGCCGATGGTTCAGGTGGTGTCATCCTCGTATGGGTCGATAAGCGCGACGGCTCATCCTCGGATATCTATGCACAACGATTCAGCAACACAGGCTTTCCGACCTGGACACCCAACGGGATTCCTGTGACCACAGCCACAGGGAACCAGTCTTCGCATGTCATCATGGAAGACAATGCAGGGGGTGTCATTGCCGTCTGGCAGGATTATCGTAATGGTTACTCCAATATGGATATCTATGCCCAGCGTATCTCGGCTTCCGGGATTGCTTTGTGGACTGCCGATGGTATTGCTGTAACTTCAGCTGAAAACAATCAAATTTCGCCCACAATGGACCTGTCAGGAGACCGGATCATTATTTCCTGGGATGATTCACGATCCGGCAGCAGTGATATTTATGCTCAGGCCCTGGACACAGCCAATGGAAATCCTCAATGGACGGCCGATGGTGTGCCTGTGACCACAGCGAACGGTACCCAGATGAGTCCCCGCATTACCCGGGACGGCTCGGGTGGTGCGATCATCACCTGGGCAGACAATCGCAATCTGTATGATATTTATGGACAGAAACTCAATGACAATGGTACTGCACAATGGACCGTCGACGGAATACCCATTAATGAATCGACTGGATTTCAGGTTTCTCCTGAAATCGTAGCCGACAATGCAGGCGGCGCTATAATCGCATGGAAAGATTTTCGTTCCGGATCAGACTATGGACTCTATTCCCAGCACATCGACGGGAATGCCTCACTCCTCCATTCTGCAGATGGGCTTGCAATTACAACTTCAAATGTGGAGGCCAGCCAAGACCATATCATTCTGTCAGACGAATCCGGGGGTGCCATTACATTTTGGCAGGACAAACGAAATGAGCAAAGCGATATCTATACCCAGCACTACAATAACAATCTATCCCTGCCCGAACCTGTTCAGTCCGTCTTACTGTCGGGGAGGGTATCAAATACGATCCGGTGGGAATTTCGTACATCTCAAACCCGTATTCATCACCTGACCCTTCGACTCTCGACCACACCTGGAGACGGATTCCCCCAGATCATTGCTCAAGATGTCAATCCGGCACAGCTCACCTACGATTGGACACCCGATGCATCCAGCAGTGAGACAGCTGTTATTCAGATTCAGGCCCATAACAGCCAGGAGGTAATCATCGGCCAATATGAGGGCAATACATTTTCCCTCGATACGGATCCTCCTGGTGAATTCGACCTCATCTCTCCCGCCGATAATACCGGTATCAATTATACACCCACATTCGAGTGGCAAGCCACCACGGACAATCTGTCAGGGCTGGACCATTACGAACTCTGGATCAACGATGCATTGGTTCAGGATGACCTTCAAGCGACGACCCATACCATTACCGAGCAACAGAAACTCACCTATGGTCATTATACATGGACGGTCAAGGCCATCGACCAATTTGGATATGTTCGCCAGGCCGCAAATACATATGCTTTTATTGCCAGTGAAGACCATACGCCTCCAACACCCTTTCATCTCCTGTCTCCATCGCATAATACTTGGACCGTGGATACCAATCCTGTCTTCACCTGGGAAGCCGCAACAGACACCGGAAGAGGGCTGCAGGGATATCAGTTCTATCTGGACGGTCAGCTCCAGGTTGACGATATTTCACCAGGCACGACATCGGTCACTCACCTGATCCTGACACCGGGAGGTCATACATGGCATGTGGTGGCGGTCGATTCTGTTCAAAATACCAGGACTTCAGAAGAAACGTGGACAATTCGAATAGACAATGTGCCACCACAAGAATTCACTCTGGATCAACCGGTGGACAATCGATGGGTTGCCGATTCCACCCCTTCATTCTCATGGGAAGCGAGTGGAGACGCCGGTATCGGGCTGGCAAAATATGAACTCATTATCGATGGCGATCTTGTTGTGGATAATATTCCCTTTGATGCGGTTAGTGTGACTCTGACCGAAGAACTGGCTTTAACAGAAGGAACACACACCTGGACAGTTGTGGCCTCTGATGCACTGAACAATCGTCGTGAATCACAAAATGTTTTTACGATAGGGATAGACATTACCCAACCCAACAATTTTTCTACGACCTCACCAGGGAATGAAGGTTATGTCGTTGAGCTGTCCCCTGTATTCTATTGGGAAACGACCACCGACGATGTCTCGGGAATACGGGAATATGAACTCTGGATCGATGGTGAATTGAGTGTTGACGAAGTGTCCGATACATATTCACAACCGGGTCAACCATTCTCCGAAGGATCCCATACCTGGTATGTCCGTGCATTGGATGAGGCCGGCAATTTTAACACATCGCCCGTCTTCAGCTTTATTGCCGACAGTACTGCACCTGAACCCTTCTCCCTGATATCACCTTTGGAAGGAGATACATTACGTACCATAGAGCCCTCCTTTCACTGGCATTCCACCGAGGATCCGATTTCCGGATTCGATCGGTTCGAACTGTATCTCAGCGGCGATTTGCAATTAGAAAATCTTTCAAAAGAGGACACACTCATCACCTTAGACACACCTCTGGAGAATGGGGCCTATACCTGGAAGGTGAGGGCAATCGATAAGGCCGGTAATTCGCGACTTTCAACTGAATATGTCCGTTTTATAATCGATTGCAGAGCACCGGAAATTACTTCTCCAAGTTCGGCGACTGCTACCGAAGATGTTCCTTTCTCCTACACGGTCATCGCCAATGATCCTGACGGAGATGACATCACCATCACCTTCGAGGATTATCCAACATGGTTAAATCCCACAGGAGCTCAAATCAACGGTACGCCGACTGAAGGGATACAGGATACCTCCTTTGTCATACAAGTAACCGATGGAGAACACACAACATCACAGACAGTCATGCTCACAGTTCAGGCCGTGAACGACCCGCCTGTGATCAATTCCGCCACCCCTGTAACAGCAGTTGAAGACATCTTGTTTACCTATACAGCCACGGCAACGGACTCCGAAAATGACATTGTCACAATTTCATTTGAAAACTTTCCGGCATGGCTCACACCGGCAGGCGACCAAATCAGCGGTACTCCCTCAGAAGGCATACAGGATACCACAATACTCGTCCGTGCCAGTGACGGCCTGTTAAGCAGTACATTAGAGGTCGTCATTCAAGTAACACCCGTGAATGATCCTCCAAAAATCATTTCTCCGGCCACGACGATTGCAACGGAAGACAGCCAGTTTGTATACCGGGCCGCTGCCACCGATACGGACGGCCCCGTACTCTCAATCCGGTTTGAAGATTATCCATCTTGGCTCGCTCCCTCGGGACCCGAAATCACCGGCATGCCCGGTGATGGTTGTCAGGATACCACATTTAAAGTCATAGCCAGTGATAACATTTTATCGGACACACTCATCGTTTCAATCAGCATCACTTACGTCAATGATGCACCCTATTTTAACTATACCCTGCCTCAACCCGTGTTCAGGGATCTTTCGAGTCTGAACTGGCAATTTGATCTGGACGATTATGTCACCGATCCGGATGATCCGGACAACACATTGACCTGGGCCTACACATTATTGGGACCATATCCCATCGAGATCTCCATCGATGAGACCACCCATATGGCTAAGATCCAGGGAACGAATCTGAATGGCACCTATAGTGTGGCTTTTAATGTGACCGATCCCCACGGCGCATCGGCAAGCGATACGCTGAGTGTCAGTTTTGTAATCACTGACGTGGATGACCAGGAATTGGGCATTATTCCTGACGATTTTATACTCTACGACAACTACCCCAATCCGTTTAATCCCGTAACAACGATCCGGTATGGTATTCCGAAAGCTTGTCATGTCTTCCTGGGCGTATACAACATGCTGGGACAGCAAATCGCCTTACTCGTAGACGAAAAACAGAATGCAGGCCTGCACGAATTCCAGTGGGAAGCTTCAAACATGCCTTCAGGCATCTATTTCTATCGGATCCAGGCCGGAAAATCGTGGCAAAAGATCAGACGGATGACATTGATGAAATAAGACTGTCCTTGATTTCCCTGATTCCTTTTCCTATATTATTATATCTTCTTAATGAGAGGATGAATTCAATAGGGAATGTTCCAGGTACAGACTAAAATTACAAATCCCGCTGACCATGATCTGTTTTTTGAAGAGAATTTTTGGGTTGATACAGGTGCGCTGTACAGCTTTATTACTGAGGATAGACTCAAATCGATCGGAATTGAACCCCTACATACCAGAGAACTTATTTTGGCCGATGGTCGACGGGACCGACGACCTCTTGGGGAAGCCTTATTCACATTGCATGAGCTCAATGAAACACTCACGTGTCCGGTGATATTCGCTCCCTCTAAATCGTTGTATCTCTTAGGAGCCACAGCTCTTGAAAATTTCGGAGTCGATGTCGACCCAGCCGAAAAAAAACTCAAGCCCATCTTAGGCATCATCGGCGGGTACATTGGATCAAAATAGGATTTCATTCTTTCTCACTTTCAATTCACCATCTAAACGATTTATTAATGCAATCACCAAGTCAGAACCTTCAAGGAGGATTTGAAAATGCAACCCAAAAGAGTCCATGCCATCATCATGATAACTGTACTGCTGTGTATTTTCGTGAATATCGCCATGGCTCAAAAGACTTTAACCGTGGGAGAAGTCACTGCCAGACCGGGAGAGAAAAAAACCGGATTCATCATGGTTCCTGCAGGAGAAGATGGTCCTGAGACAAAAATTCCCATAACCATCGTCAACGGATCAAAGGCCGGTCCGGTTTTGGCCCTAACGGCCGGAGTCCACGGATATGAATATCCCCCGGTCCTGGCTCTGCAGCGGCTTCACAAACAGCTCGATCCATCAGACCTCTCCGGAGCCCTCATCCTCGTCCATGTAGCCAACATGCCCTCATTCCTGAAAAGAACCATTTATTACAATCCTTACGACTGGGTGAACCTCAACCGAGCCTTTCCCGGGAAAGAGGATGGAACCATGTGCGAGAGGATCGCCTATCAGATCACCAAACATGTCATCGACAACTGTGATTATCTCATCGACAACCACTGCGGAGATGGGAACGAAGATCTCATGCCCTACATGTACTGCCCGAGAACGGGTAACAAAGAACTTGACAAAAAGACCCGTGCCCTTGCCGTTAACTATGGATTGAAATTGATCATCGATGACCGAACCAGACCCGATGATAAAAATGCCTCGGTCTATTGCGGGAATACGGCTTTAACAAGAGGAAAACCCGCCATTACCATCGAATCCGGAAAGCTCGGAAGAACCGATGAAGATGATGTGGTTAGAATTGTCGAGTGCAGCTACAATGCCATGAAACATTTAGGAATCATCGATGGAGAACCCGAACTTAAAGCTGAACCGGTCTGGGTGAAATCATATGAGATCATTCGCTCAGAATACGACGGACTCTTCTATCCCCTGGTTCACCGGGGGCATCATGTACAGAAAGGGGAACTGGTGGGCTATCTCACCGATTTCTTTGGGGAAACCATCCAGGAAGTCAAAGCCCCTTTCAACGGGATCGTCCTTTACATCATCGCTACCCCACCCATGAGTAAGGGGGAACCCATGACATCTATAGGCAAATTTTAATGGGTAACCTTGATATTCGAACTAAGGAAGCTCAAAGAATAATGTCTACTGGTCCCTGGTTACTGGTTACTGGTTTCTGGTAAAAGATAGTAAGAATTATTTTCCAGCAACCAGTAGCCAGAAACCAGAGACAACATAAATCAACACTATTTAGATACTGAATAATTTGACTTAAATCTACTCGAATTTTAACACATCCACCGGATTTCGTGTGGCCGCTTTAAAAGCCTGCATACCAATCGTAAAAACAGCAATCACCAAAGCAAATAATCCGGCCGAAATAAAAAGGACAATACTCAATTCGGCTTTATAGGTAAAATTTTGCAGCCATTTATCCATGGCAAGATAGGCAACGGGCCAGGCAATCAGGTTGGCCAATAAAACCCAACGAATAAATTCCTTTGAGAGGAGAATCACAATGCCCCAGATGGAAGCCCCCAATACCTTTCTGATGCCGATTTCTTGGGTTCGTTGTTCAGCGGTATAGGACGCCAGCCCGAACAAACCGAGACAGGCAATGATCATGGCGAGCATCGCAAACCCGGAAAATAATTTTTCTGACCGCACCTCCGACCGGTAAACGCTATTAAAAATGTTATCAAAAAACCTGAATTCAAACGGATACTCAGGGGAAAACGTTTGCATTTGCCCCTCTAAGAACGCAATGGTCTGTGGAATTTGATCCGCCTTGATCTTTACGGAGAGGTGTCCAAATCCTGAATTCATGGGTGCTGTATCCAACATCAAATACAA
>CAZYTI010000186.1:0-7243 GCA_964650065.1 uncultured bacterium | reverse complement strand
ATTTGACATTCTGCTATAAATAACAGGTTGACAATGAATAGCAGGGAAACCGAGCAGGTTTGGTCATTGAGACATTGGGATTTCTTTTGGCATTTGGATTTTGTCATTTGACATTCTGCAATGAATAACAACTTAACAAAGTATAACAGGGAGACCAAGCAGCTCTGGTCATTGAGTAATTGGGATTTCCCTTGGCATTTGACATTACAAATCTATCCATTGTGAAAAATTTAAACTTCATTAAAATGGAGGTTCCTCATGCGAAAATTACTCCTGTTTATTTTAACCATAGCGTGTCTCTTCATGACCGTTTCCTGTTCCAAACCCCCACCGGCAGACATCATCCTTATGAACGGAGAGGTGTATACCATGGAACCGGATCATCCATGGGCCTCGTCGGTCGCCATCACCGGTAATAAAATAACCGCCGTGTTGGATGAGGGGAAGAATATGGATCCGTACAAGGGACCCGACACCCGTGTCATCGACATGACCGGAAAATTTATCGTGCCCGGATTCATCGACGGTCATGTCCATTTCAACGGTGCAGGGAGACTGATCAACGATGCCAATCTGATGGCCGTATCCGACGACGACGGACTAAAGGCTGAGATGGAACGCGTCGTTTCGATCCTGGAAGACGGTGAATGGATCACAGGAGGACTCTGGGGCGCCTATGAAGAGTGGGCCCTGGGTGCAGTCGAAGCGGAAAAGAAGAGAAGAGGCCGGTGGGAACCCGATCGCTGGACCATCGATGAGATCACCCGGAACAATCCCTGCCTTTTGTACAGCTTCGACCGGGCCCTCTTTTTGGCCAATACGTCCGCCCTGAAAGCCGCCGGTCTGGAGAAGTCCCGGGAAGAGGGCATGAAATTGGACTGGAGAGGGAGGCCGACCGGACTCATCCAGCGGGGATCTCCGGCTCTGGAAAAAATTCAGACTGTGGTGAAACCCAAGTCCCACGAGCGTATGTTAAACGAAAACCGTGTCTCCCTGAAAGCCCTCAGGGAAGCCGGCATCGTGGAGATCCACGATATCGCCAGACCCGACCAAACGGCTCGTTTCACAGAACTTCAGAAGAACGGTGAGCTCACCTGCCGGGTATGGCTGCGTCCCGATCTTTCCAGAGGGGCCGAGTTGAAAGAAAACGGTCTGACCATGGGCCTCCATCCCGAAACGAAGCAACCCGATCCCTGGCTTCGGTATGGTGCATTGAAGGGCTACATCGACGGCATCATGGGCACGCACGGGGCCCTCTTCTATGAGCCCTACGACGACCAGCCCGACAACTACGGACATTACCGCAGGCATACCAGTGACGATTCCGATTTCAAGACGGGCAACATGGACAAGATGTACGATCTTATCAAGGTGGGATATGATGCAGGTTTTGTTTCCAATGTCCATGCCATCGGTACCCAAGGTGTCGCCCTGATGCTCGACACCTATGAACGTTTGATGACAGACCTGGGCAAAGACCTGGAGGGATTTCGCGTAATTCATGCCCAGGTGATCCGGTCCCAGGATTTTCCCAGATTCAAGCAGTTGAATGTCATCGCCGAGGTGAATCCCTACCACATTTCCGACGATATGCGGTGGATGGAAGAGCGAATCGGACATGAACGGTGCAAGGGCGCCTATGCTTTTAAATCCCTTTTAAATAACGGTGCCACCCTCTCCTTTGGATCTGATTGGCCGGGTACGTCTGCCGCCGAGTATCACATGCACCCCAAATATTTGATTCATGCGGCAGTGAATCGTACTACACTGAAGGATACGCCGGAACAAGGGTGGTTTCCGGAACAGAGGATATCCGTACACGAGGCATTGAAGGCCTATACCATCAACAACGCCTATGCCGCCTTTGAGGACGATATCCGCGGATCCATCAAGAAAGGAAAACTGGCCGATATCACCGTATGCGACCGGAACCTCATGAGAATCTATCCCAAGGATATCCTCAAGATGGAAATCGATATGACGATTGTGGATGGAAAAATCGTATTCGAACGATAGTCCTGTGCGACAGGCAAGATCGCCTCGTGGTAAGAGAATGAGAAAGTCGACCGCTCACGCCGGGCTACTCTTTGTTATTTTAGGATTATCCGACCTGCAGGCCGGTCTCCCGGTGAGTACGGATTCCTTGAAATATACATCGAACGATTCGGCATCAACGTGGTCGGTCCTGAAATCCGCTGTCTCACATGTCACCCGGGATCATGTGCAGCTCTGGACTTCACCCCTCAGATTGAAACGGAAAGACCTGCCGGTCTGGGGGGCTGTTCTGGCCGGCACGGCCGTTCTCATCGCTTGCGACGAGAAAATCCAGTGGGGAGTCATAGATTATCGCACCGATCATCCCTGGGTCAAAAAGCTCTCGCCGCACGTCAGTCGAATTGGAGATCCTGAAACCGTTATTGGGGTGACAGGACTTTTCTATTTCGGTGGGCTCATCTTCAAAGATGTCAGGGCAGAACAGACCGGAAAATTGTGTCTTCAGGCAGTTCTCCACACCGGAATCATCGTCCAGGTCTTAAAGCACCTCACAGGGCGGCAGAGACCCTACGTCGATGACGGTAAAGATGCCTGGCATGGACCGCTTGAATTTTACAAAAGATATCAGGGTCACTACGGGCGCTATAGCGCCTTTCCTTCGGGCCACTCCGCGGGCGTCTGGGGCATCGCAACGGTTATCGCCCGACAATATCATGAAAGACCAATCGTCCCGGTCTTATGCTACTCATTGGCGACCCTCTGCAGTATTTCGAGAGTCACAAAAAATGTCCATTGGTCATCGGACGCATTTTTCGGAGCCGTCCTCGGGCATGCTGTGGGTGCATATCTCGTAAAAAGTCGGAGCCAAAACGTCACGATAACACCCATCTCAACGGGCCGTACGGTGGAGATAAAATGTTCATTCGCGCTATAAGACTTTCCTAACCAACAGAAAAAAAGGAACCGTTATGTCGAAAATCAAACAATTACCCCCGGAAAAGCTTTTCGAACTGGCACAAAATTTTGCCAAGAACTGGCTCGCCCACGACGGTCTCTGGTTTCAGGCCGTGGAGCAAGCCCATGGACTCGATGAGGCCATCGAGCTCGACGCCCAGGCCTGGAGCCGTTTTTCTCCCATAGAAGCAAAGAGGATCATGCAGTTCCTGAATTTGCCGGAAAATGGAGGCCTGGAGGCCTTGCAGACCGCTCTGGATTATCGGCTCTATGCCGTTCTCAATAAACAGACGAGTGAACTCAAAGACGGGCGGCTGTGGTTTTACATGAACGACTGCCGTGTGCAAAGCGCCCGCAAGAGGAAGGGATTACCCGACTTCCCCTGTAAATCGGTGGGAATCGTCGAGTACAGCACCTTTGCCGAAACCATCGATCCGCGCATCAAGACCCGGTGCATCTGCTGTCCCCCGGACGACCACCCTGAGGATTACTACTGTGGTTGGGAGTTCTGGTTGGAGGAATGAGGAAAATGTACCACACCCCGGGTGCCCCGAAGTCTCGAATTACAGAGACTTCGGGACCCCGGGTGTGTAATTTACGTCATTAAAATGCCTTTAAAAATACTCCGTCGTAGATCTCAAAGTTTCAGGATCGACAACCGGGGTTTCTATTTTCAAACAATTCAGACCTTTGAGGTCTCCAAGACCTCAAAGGTCTGTTCATTTGTAAATCTCTTTTCGATGCCCGACTGCAACTATTTCTATTCAATTTTATAAGAGGCCATTATGTTTCAACTCTTTCACTAAATCATCATGGCTTACCGTCTTCTCCTCTCTTCTCTCAGCAACAATCGCCAGGTCTTTTAAATCCTCAAGTAGACTTTCAAACTCTTCAATCGGTACAATGACCTCTGATTTATCACCATTCTCATCAGTTATATAACGAACATGAATGTCATTGATGTTTAACATCATCGACCTCTTTTGATTCTAACCCTATCGTTTTAATGTATTTTAAATCCCCTCTTGAGAGGGGTGTCCCGTGTTCTCAATTCCAAAAAATATAATAGACAGACACGGGACGGGGTGTGTATGAAAAAAATAAAACAACCCATCTCAAAACTCCCACGTCACCCCCACCGAAGGCATGATGGGGAGCCAGTGGTATTCCAGTTTTTCCAGGTAGGGATCTTCCCCTTCCGGTTCCTGGATCGCATAATCATAAATCCTGACGTTATCATGACTGTAAGCATTGATGAGCTCAAAAATCACGGCCAGCCGTCCCTTTGAAAGGTTGAAATACCGGCTCGCGCGTAAATCCATGCGGTGATAATCCGAAAGCCGGTCTTCTCTTAGTTTATTGGACGTTAAAACCCAAACAATGGAAGGACCTCCAAGTCCCCCTGGAGACTCCACTTCTCTACGATCCAGAAACATGCCCGTATAGGGCCATCCGGTGTGGTACATCCAGGTGACACTGATCCGCCAGTCCGGAGTGGGCTTATAATTGATGTTCAAATCCACGGTGTGGCGCTGATCGCACAACCTGGGAACGGTTCTTCCTGTGATCAGATCCTTGGCATCCGTAAAACAATAGCTCACCCACCAGCTAAACTTCCCCCCGGTGTCTTGTTTCAAATAAAACTCGACACCCTTTGCCTCCCCCGATTTTGCCACCTCCAAAGTGCGATCTCCTGATATCTCGGGAAAAATATCCAGTGTCCCGATCAAGTTGATATACCGCGGTCGGATGTTCGTTAATTTTTTCTGATACGCTTCAACACGAATATGAATCCCATTCCGGAAGCTGTGTTCCAGACCCACAACCCGATGCTCGGCCAATTCCGCCGGAGCAAAATTCGTCACACCATCCAGAGCCTCTAACTCATGAATATCCTGGGATTGATAGAACCTGCCCCATCCTGCTTTGAGGTGGGTATTCCTGCCAATAGAAATGGCAAGATTCGCCCTGGGGCTCCAGGTCCCATTCCCGGTGTACGATTGATAATCGTATCTCACGCCGACCTCTCCGATGAAAAAGGATAATAATCGCATGCGCTCACTCAGATAAAATCCCAACTCATGACCCGAGGGTTGAATATCGATGAGTGTCGTGTCGGTGGTCCAGGTCGCACTCGAGTAATCGTAGTCCGCCTTGAGTTTTTTCCCATCAAAGCCCCATTTTAAGACCAGTGAATTTGAAATTTCGAGATTCCAGTCCTGTTTCAAACCGTAAAAGGAAAACGATTTTTTATCCACATAATCAGTGGATTCTTGATCCTCGGGAATAGTAGCCTTTCGATCGTGGTTCACTCTGCCCCAGGAGAGATTGGTCTCTACAAACAGCCGCTGGGCAAAAGACGATTTCAAAATCATCCAGAGGTATGAATTGCCATATTCTGTGTCAGCATGGTTGCCAAAATAATCTTTGAACGTGAGTTTATCGTTGGCCATGAGGAATTGGGTGGAAATGGAATGATTCTTGTGAAACTGGTAGGATATCTTCCCGAAGAGATCATAAAATTCGGGTGAGAACTCATCATCTTCTCCCACCAGTTTCATCAACAAATCATAATATCCCCTTCGGGCCGATACTGTCCAGGAACCCTTATCCCCGGCAAAGCTCTGTTCTGAAAAAATCCGGGCATTCATCAAGCTGATCCCCAGCGCCGTTCTACGTTTTTTTTCTGACCCGGCCGTCGAATGGATATTGAAAACCCCGCTCATCTTATCGCCGTATTCGGCAGTAAATCCTCCGGTCAGAAGATCGATACTGCCGATGACCTCCATGTCGATGATACTTAATAGCCCGCCGGCTAAATCTTTCATATGAAAAGGTTCGTAGAGTTGCAGACCATCGAACAAGACCAGGGTTTCCTCGGGTCTGCCACCACGGATGGCAAACTTCGAAGAAAAATCATTTCCCGTCACACCCGGGAGTCGCATCATGGCCCGATAGATATCTTCTCCCAGAGGAGTGATAGACTTAATCTCTTCCCGGGTCAGGGTCCGCCGGCTGATGGACGTGCTCCGACGCACGGAAAAATGGCTGGGTGTCACAGAGATGGCCTTTAACTCGATAGGCGCCTCGACAAGTTTGAATACCAACTCTGTGGTCCCACGGTCTATGACTATCACATTTTCTTTGACACTGGGCGTGTGTCCGATGAAAGTAACCTCGAGCGTATATTCCCCGGCCGGAACGTTTTGAATGACAAACCGTCCGCTCCTGGCAGTGGCCGCACCTAATCGCGTTCCCTTCAGAATAATATTTGCGCCAAAAAGCGGCCTGTTGTCGGCCTTACTAAACACAAAACCAATAATGACTCCGTCACCAAATGCCTGACTCATAAAACCCAACAGAAAGAGTGCCATTAAAAAGGATTTGCGGGATTTTCGCAATGACCACATACAGAGCCTCATTGATAAACCGCACAAGATATATTCAAGTTAAACATGAATTTTCACTCGAGGTAGGAATGTTTAAAATATACATAAAATATCGGATGTTAGAAAGGAGAAAAATGAAATCGTCAATACCAAATGTCCAAATCCCAATGACAAAGGAAATCCCAATTTCTAAATGTCCAACGATGAATTATATTTTGGACATTTGGATTTTAGATTTCTTTTGGCATTTTTCATTGGACATTTGACATTTGGCCCGCACGCCTAATTCATGATAACTGAATTATTTTACCAGCAGCCAGTAACCAGAAGCCATCAACAATTATTTAATGGTAATTAACATTACTGATCTTCTATCAGCGTCACCATCTTCTCCCGAGCGACCTTTTCCCCGGAGTTCATATCCTCGACTTCGATTGCAATCCGGTAATTCCTGGGTAGAACCCCTTCCAAAGTCAGATTCTGATAAATGGATTCAGATCCTCTGTCTCCCTGGTATTCGTATGAGGTCACCACCTTGCCCGATTGCGGCCTGCCACGCCAGATTCTTTTAATGAACCGACCAACACCCCTCTTCTTCTCTTCATATTGAACCGTGAATGTCAACCGGTAATTCGTTTTCCCACCTGAGGAATAGGTCAAATTGTAAATCTCGAAATATATAGGGATGAAAGACGGAATCTGGTAGATTTCCAGAGTATTGGGCAGGATCCGTAAACCTCCCCGCCGAAGTTCTCCTTCCGTTTGGTAGAGTCCGATGTCCCATGCAAGAACGACATCACTCATGCCAAGTTTATGATCATGAAAGGATTCCACACTCAACGCTTTTAACCATCTTCCCAACTTTTCTTTTTCTTCATCCAGGTACTCGACGACGAGGTGGTAGT
>CAZYTI010000185.1:0-7267 GCA_964650065.1 uncultured bacterium | reverse complement strand
GAAGCGCATGTAGCAGTCAGAATACCACCGCTGATTAAAAGTGTATTTTCCGGTCCCAACGGGTCACACCCTTTTGGGGTATGATTATAAAGCAGGTAGGCATCGAGTCCCCTGCCGCCTAAAAATTTTTTCCGTACTTCCAGGGGTATCGGCTTTATTTCAATATCACCCGTGGATAGGTCGATATACGCAATTTTTCTATCCAATGCCATTTGGCTTCCCCTTCTTTTTTGTGGTTGCCTGTTCAGCTATCTTTCGGTTCACATCCCAAACGGGTCCCCGGATGCGAGGGAAATGGGGCTTAATCCAGGCTACTCGGAACTCCATACCACATTCCGGACACTTCACCTGTTTCTGTCCGGCAGTAGGCTTCATTCTCCCCATGCAACTGGGATTATGGCATCTGATCTTGCCATAGGTCCTTGTTTTGCGAAGTCTTTCAGCACTTGTCAAGTTACTTGCTTTTGGTGCCATGAACATCTCCTTTTAACCCCATGTGTAGTGTTAAAACTAACCACATCTGAGCCGTATGTTATCCACCGCCAACCAACATCATGATCGTGACCAGATCTCCATCTTTAAGGGCTCGATCCAGTTGATCCCCGGGAATCCATTCCTCTCTATTTAAATGTATTTTGAGAGTCATATCCAACTTTCCCGCCTCCCCCAGAAGAAATGAGCCTACTTTTTCTCCGTATATATCGGTCATTTTGAGAATAATATCATTTATGGTCGAGGTATCGTCCGAGAAATTGAGGGTAAGAGATTTCTTGCCAATCATTCGGGTAATCACCGGTAAACTAAGAAATTCAACAGTAACTCTCATCACCTGCCTTTTTTCATCTTAAAAAAGATCATCCAATTCACGATTGCCTTCAGGCATTTCGCCATGTTCCGCGATAAACTGCTGGAGAAGCTCGCTTTCCTTCTTGGTAAACATTTCGTCTTCTTCATACATGAAGAACCGGGCCGTTTCATTAACCTCTAACTGTTCCTCAATTTCCTTGCGCAGGTTCATCGCCCCCTTGATGTAGGTCACATTCTCTTCTTCATCTAATAACTGGAAAATCCCCCCGATTTCTGGGACTTTGGCTACGTTTTCGGATACGAAATCGCTCCATAATTTTATCTTTGGAGGCAGAACAGGTTTGCTGAACAGGAGTCGGAGTTCACACCTGAGACAACGACTGGCTTCTCTAATCGCCTCTTCTCGATTTAAAGGAGATTCGGCCTTATTCAATCCGGCATACTGAGGGGGAGGTGGTTTGTAAGGAGGAGGAATACGTTCCAAGTCGATAAAACCCTCCTCACGCCCCAGCCAGTGATTGATTTCATCAGGGGGGAGTAAAGATTCAAAAATATCCCCATCACCCCCGAGATATCTATCGATCTCCTCTGCGGCCTTTCTACCCGAAGCAATGGACCGGATGGCCGACCGGGAGGAATCGCCCCTGTGCAGTGAGATCTGTTCAACGAGTCTATTAAAAAAACGATTTTTGTCCTCTGCTCTGGCCTGACAGATGAAGTCTTCTGATACACCCCCGAGCACTGAATCTCCACCGGCAAAAACACCTTCCCGATTGACCGCCAGGGTCATAGGATCAACCTTGATACCGCCACCAGGTGTTAATTCACAGGCCTCTTCCTTCCATACAAAACCGGGCGTCCCCATATATGTACTTCCAGTAGCCAAAAACACAGCTTCAAATCCTTCTTGAAATAGTGTATCGATTTGCATCCTGGATGTGTTCAGTTCCAGATTTACGCCGGTTTGAAGGATTTCTTCGATGTCCTCTTCTAATGCCCTCATCGGAAGACGCTTTCGAGAGATGGCCTGCCTAAGCATGCCTCCGGGTAAGGGAGCCTGTTCAAAGATCGTGATCGTGTGACCCTTCCTTGCCAGGTAATACGCAGCAGTCAGACCTGCCGGTCCTGAACCGACAACAGCGACTTTCCTGGCTGCCGGAACGGGGGGGGGTAGATTTTGCTTCCAGATTTCCGAGTGGTTTTCACTGACAAATCTTTTAAGAGCCCGGATCCCAACGGATTCATTCACTACACTCCGACGACATTCATCTTCGCAAAAACTGGGGCAAATATAGCTGCATATTGACGGTAGAGGGAGCCTCTCCCGGATCACTGCAAACGATTCATCAAACTTTCCCTCAGCAATGAGACGAACATATCGTGGTATATCAATGCCCACAGGACAGGCAAGTAAACAGGGCGTTTCTTCATATGCTACCTTATCCATGAGTGCCCCGGTGGGGCAGACCTCCACACAGGCGGTACAGAAGCGGCAGGCAGAATCCCGGAGGGTGGGGCTCACGGTACCGACAATCACCCGATCCTCTTGATCAAATACAAAACCCAGGGCGTCTACACCTCTGACTTCACTGCAAATTCTGATGCAACGGCTGCAGCCAATGCACAGGTTATAATCCCGATCAAATAGAGGGGCATCCGTCACCTGAACCCGGTCCTGGAAAATATAACGGGGTGTCTCCGGTTTCAATCCCACATATTCGGCGACCTTTTGAAATTCACACCGGCCGAATAATGCACAACATCTCTCAAGTTCCGGAATGTTGGTGGAACAGGGGAATCGTGCACAACCCTCCTTTTGAGCACAGGTCAAACAGGCGTGGGGATGTTTCTCGAAAATACGCATGAGCACGTCCCCTCGAGATTTGTCTATGTCAGATGAGGTCGTACGAACAATCATTTTTTCAGCCACTGTTGTATTGCAGGCACGATGAAGCCCCTCTTTCCCATCAACCTCGACGACACAAAGTCGACATCCTTCGTAGAAAAGGTCTGGTTTTTTATTCTCAATACGTTCATTACCCCGGTAGATGGCGTCCGCTGGTTTGATCTTCTCCATAGGATCCAAGTCCGGATGTGTGCAAAGATGGGGAATATAAATGCCTGACTGTTGAGCAGCATCTAAAATTGATGTTCCCTCAGGAACCTGGATTTCGACATCGTCAATAATTAGCGTTATCATGCCTAATATCAAACATCTCCGGGATGTTAACTTTCCGATTCTTTATAAGTAGAGATAGGTATTTCGTCTTCTATACTCCGGCCGGCTCGATAGTTCAATTTCTTCTGAACCTCATGCGCAACTGTTTTAAAAATGCTGGTCAAAGGAAGATCACGGGGGCACGCACTTTCACACAACCCACAGCCGATGCAGGAAGCCGATATATGGTTCAGACGTGTGAGGTGATATAGGAGTATTTCGGTCGGCATTCGCAGAGCATCCTCCTTCTCTGCCCAGCGAAAATAACGTTCAGATTCAGGTTCAAAGGTCTCGGTGCGAAGAAAGCAAACTCGGCAGTAACAAACGGGACACGCCGATTGACAGGCATAGCAACGTGTACAGGTGGCCAGTGCATCGGCAAAGTCGGTGATCGATCCCATCTTTCCTTTAAACTCAGAGAATACTTTATCCCGCAGAGCGGTATTTCGATCCGTGATCCCGGTTATTTCATCCTGACGTCCCGTCGAATCCATGACCTCCAGACCGAGTTTGCCGGCCAGATCATTCTCCAGGTGAATGATGACACCTTCTCCTGTCCCGTAAACGCTGAGGATGATATCAGCCAACGGTGGAGTCATCGTATCACATATTCTACATGCGGGTCGTAACTGGATCGGGACTCCAGTGTCTGATTCCGTTTTGCCTTTACGCATCTCCAATAAGATCTGCTCCCCCAACCCTTCCGGAGTCACCTCTGTATCATCCACATATCCGGCATAGTCTTCTACCTCATAGGTACCGAGACAGTCTGTCCCGATGATCGTGAGATTCTCCAAGTTTGCTTTTCCTAATTTGACCAGTTCGATAAGAGCGCCAATTTCGCACGGTTTAAGTAGTACACCCAACTTTTTATGTGGCTCATCAGCC
The DNA here is from genome assembly GCA_964650065.1 of uncultured bacterium. Classification (GTDB taxonomy): domain Bacteria; phylum Zhuqueibacterota; class QNDG01; order QNDG01; family DSAB01; genus CAZYTI01. The sequence continues at coordinate 3,354 of CAZYTI010000185.1, read as the reverse complement.
GTGAGTCGGGAGATGATGGAGGCAGAATTAATGGGCATTACGGGTGAGAAGGGATTCGCCCTATCGAGATGAGCCGGGTCCTTTACCAGAGTCTGGGTCAGTGTACGGCCATTGGACATTTCCTGAGGCACAAGAAGATAGTCAATGATTCCTTCCTTTAAAAGATCTCCCAGAAATCGTTTCAGTGTATTTAAAATGCCTCCTTCTGCTTTTAAATAACCATCAACCTTCATTCATGTTCTCCCATTGGTCAACTCAGAACCTGGGGTTTCCATCCACCGATGGTTTGTTGCCACACCTTCCAGGAATCCCGCATAGGATTTGGACCTTTGGCCCTGATTTCAGCCACCATTTGGTGTGCCGTGTCTCTAAACAGGCCCCCTTCGCTGGCATCGATCCAACATAGCCAGACCCGGTCCTCGTCAATGCCTACCTGACATAAAATGGTCTTAAGAACCTCAATGCGGTGCTTGGCTCTATAATTCCCGTTCCGGTAATGGCAATTTCCCAGGTGGCAGCCAGCGATGAGGACCCCATCTACCCCATCGAGTAAAGCTTTCAGCACGTATACGGGATCAACAGAGCCACTGCACATGAGGCGGATGGATCGGATGTTGGGTGGATATTGAAAACGGGAAACTCCGGCCAGGTCGGCGCCAACGTAAGCGCACCAGTTACACAGAAAAGCAACGATCCTGGGCTCAAACCCGTTCGTGTTATTTTGCTCTGATGACATTCAGTACTTTCTCCTGCAAGAGGCAGTGAACCCTATTTCCATTATTAAAATAACGATGCAAGAGTAACAACATCATATCCGCCCGTACATGAGTTTCCACCCCTCTGAGTGTGAAATGGCCCCTGGTTCACAAGATATCATACAGGGAGGAGGTTTCTCTCCATAGCCGGGTTGACAGGGCGCACAACTGTACCTGATCTTCTTGCGTTCCTCATCCTTCACCTTGGCCACCGTTTCCTCACTAAAGGGATCATACTCATCTTCACCGACTTCAAAAACATTGGCAGGGCAGTTTTCAACACACTGACCACATCCGTCACACTTATCCGTATCGAGGATGAGAAACCAGTCCCCGGAACCATCCTTAAAACCATAGAAAGCTTGCATTCTAAACCTTTTTCAAGTTAACAACTTACATTTTGAGTTAAGTTTCCCAAAGAATAAACAGTATTAACGTTATTATGTCACTGGTTTCTGGCTCCTGGCTGCTGGTTAATACATTATACTGATTGATCTTCACCAGTTACCAGTAACCAGTCACCAGTAACCAGAAAGCAGCAATAATTATTATCGGTTTTCCGCCATAGGCGGATCCGCCTCTGGAGGAGAAGCGATGCTTCGCTAGTCCATTTAAGCTTTCCTCACACTTTGCACCTTGCCTCTGTTTAGCAGGGCATGCGCAAACACAGCTGCCCCCAGAGCCCCCGCTATCTGGGTATCAAAGGGGTACGACTGATAATCCGGATTCTGCCAGGCTTTTTCTGCCGTTTTTATCCCCAACTCTTTTTCGAGTCTTTTAACGACGCCCTCATTCTTGGCAATGCCTCCTGTGATGACGAATTTCTCCTTCACACCAAGACGATTCAGCAGCTCCATGATTCGGTGAGCCATAGCCGAACAGTAAGCAGCCATGATGTCGTTATCAAGAATCCCTTGCTCTAACAAGCCAACGACCTCAGTCTTGGCGAATACCACACAGGTACTGCTTATCATGGGCGGCTCCTTCTCTATCTCAAAAGAACGTCCTCCAATTTCCCATACCGGCACACTGATCAGGTCGGCAAACACTTCCATACCCCGGCCAGTTCCTGCAGCACATTTATCGTTCATCATGAAATTGAGCACCTTTCCCCGTTCATCACAATTGATCGCTTTACAGTCTTGCCCCCCCATATCCATCACCGTTCTCACCTCTGGTCCATACATAAAGTTTGCTCCCCGTGCATGACAGGCGATCTCTGTGATCGTTCGCTGAGCCATGGGGACATTCACCCTCCCATACCCGGTACCAATACAATAATCGATGTGATCCACGGTCAATCCGTTTCCCTCGAAAGCCATATCCATGGCTTTCCTTGCACTGTTGGGACTATCCGAACCCGTTCTCGTATTGCTGAAGGCGTAGAGTTCCCCGTCAACCAGAATCACGCCTTGAGAGCTAACTGAACCGACATCGACGCCGGCGGTAATTATCTCGCCCTCCTTCCACTGCATGGTAGGATTTACCCATGTTCCTTCCGGCCACCTCCAGTATTCTTGTTTAGTCGCATCCTGAACCATTGTATCTAGTCTCCTTATAATATTAACCTTCCTGGTAGTCATCCTTTTCGATCACTTTTGCTTTGACTTCCTCATCCATGACTCCGGCGGCAGCGGCGATTGCTGCCCCCATGGCACCCACAAAATCAGGATCATCAGGGACGATAACATCCAATCCAATCTCTCTTTTCAGTGATTCGACGAAACCCGTGTTCAGGGACATACCGCCGATCATGACAATGTCTTTTTCTAATCCTACTATGCGAGCCACCGAGCCAACCCTGCCCGCGATGGCATCATGCACCGCCCGGGCGATATCGTGCTTGGGCGTCTTGGCATGAATAAGCGAGACCACCTCGGATTCACCAAACACGGCGCATTGAGCATTCATTGATATCGATTTGGTGGAATCAAGAGATATCTTCGCCATCTCCTCAACTGAGATTTCCAGGGCTCTGGCCATCGCCTCGACAAAAGTACCCGTACCCGCGGCACATTTTTCATTGATGGCAAAATCTAAAACTTTACCCTCGGGACTGATTTTTATCGCCCGCCCCTCTTCTGCTCCCACATCAATAATCGTCCGTGCAGAGGGAACGAGTCGATTGATTCCTCGCGAATCAGCAGCAGCATCGGGGATCATGCCGTCAGCGAAAGCGACCCGCTTCCCCGCACTGCCTGTGGCCACCACGCGTTCAACCTGTTCTCCTTTCAGGTCGGCTTTTTCAAGCAACCCCCCATACAGGCTCTCCACCGCCTCTGCTTTGTTTATTCCAGCCACTGTCTTTCCCTTCGTCAGCACATCACCATTGTTCATGATGACTGCGTGGATATTTTTACCACCCACATCTATACCTGCAACAATCATGTGAATCTCCTTTTTAGAATGTTCATATCGATAAATTTCATAGTGTTTCTAATCCCGATAAAAGGGACATAAGGAAATATGGGGCATAGTCATCCATTTGACACAATTTATCCATTAAATCCTCTATTTTCATTATTTCCCTTACCCCGTATTCCCCGTAGTGTCAAAAGTTTTAGAATTATTTTTATTTAATTTGTTTATTTCCATTCAG
>CAZYTI010000184.1:0-7268 GCA_964650065.1 uncultured bacterium | reverse complement strand
CTCTCTTTTTCCGAGTCGGCGGGTGATAAGGATCAGGGAGGAGAGGAATCCGTCGATCTACAATTACCGGAAGCACGGGTCACAGATACATTTAAGGCAGATGAGATTCTCCAGACGCTGCTTTTTCAAATAGAGCATTCAGTTCCGGAGGATCAGGTCAGTCCAAAAGTTGTTTATGTTTTATGGCCGGCATCTGAAGATTCATTGAATATTGAACAGGCAAAAAACAATGCCATCGAGGATTCTCTCTTCGCCGTTTTTCCGATGAATTTTCTCGATTTGAGTAAGCAGGATTTTGCGCAGACACCGCCCTGTACGCTGATACATTGGGCGCTTCATACATATAAACAAGATCATTTCAGAGAACCCAATTACTTCAATACGATCGAAATACGCGCCATTCGGGATACCGAGTTTCGAATTATCAACTTCATCATTGAAGCCTGTAGTGCATACGGCGATACCATTCCTCGATTTACGATTCGAACCCTTTCTGGACAGGAGGTTGGGATTGGCCTTTAAAGTTAAAAGACGACCAAAAGAAAAGGTCGAACTGGTCTCTCTAATCGATATGGTATTTATATTATTGGCTTTTTTCCTGGTAACCAGCTATGTCATTCATATGCCTCTGGAGGAGAGAAGTGTAGCGGTACCGACTCCCAGCAACGATTTGGGGAGAGCTCAAATTGTCATTCAATTTGTTGACGAGGAGCGTATTTTTTGGATCGATGAAAGTGTTGCATCTATTGTGGAGGAAGTCGAAGAAAATTTTGGGTACTTTTCTCCTGAACGTATTAAAAATCGAATTTTCTCAGAGTTAACCGATCGAAATATTTTTTCTTCAATCCAGATTGAAGAAAAACTGGAACAATTGCGATCACGGGCAGATGAAAATCCGTATGCTCAATTCTTTGTCTTGATTCGATGTCCCAACGCGCTTCCTTATTATAAGGTAGTCAATTTGATTACGCAATTAACGGAAACGACGTACAGAAATATTAAGTATGGATGTGTTGGCGGTACATTGCAAGAGATACAGCAATGTCGGCGAATATACACCGTTGTCGAAGAGGATTCCCAGGGGAGACGAAGAAAGAATATCCATATTGATCTGTAGCCGTGTAGATTGGAAGAGGCTCATAATTTATGGTTCTATCGAAATCAGGATGTATACTGCCACTCAGTATCATTGTTGTGGCATCTTTACTCGTTGGATGGCGAAAGTATCAGCTATGGAAACTTCCTTTCGATGAAGTTCAACTCCAGCAAATCCAGGCCAGTGAGAGATTGGAAATTCCGACCAGACCAGGCATCCAGGGGATTGTGATAACAGGGCCGGCCATTGAGTCAATCTACTTTTCCATCGACCTGACAAAGGCGGGTATTCGCAGCTTGGACTGGCGGCGACTCCAGGCCATCGATCCCCATGCGGATGTCAAAGTGAGCTGTTACGTGGACAATCAGGGTCAGTTATCGTTTACACAAGACGGCGTTTTAACAGAAGGACATACAGAAGCCGGTATCATGATTCAACGGGCTTTGAGGACATGGTTGTACACACCTTATAGGACGGGCATCATTCGCTTTTGGTTTAATCTACCTTCGAGAGGAAAAAAATTGATCATCGACACGAGCGGGTTGAGTAGAAGAGGGGATATCCCCCGACATGTACCCATATTCGATGGTCGCCTTCATTTTATTGAAGGGATCCCATCCGAACAATTAACGATTATCATGAATTAATGTGCCTGAGGCCCTCCTGAGGCGGGTAAACGCACAAGCCGAAGGTGAGGTATGCACACGCTTATTCAGCCTGATCTAAAATTCAAGTTCGTTTCATGGTAAACGGTCTTTTCACCATGAACTGACCGGAATCAAGAAAGCGAGGTCTATTCAATGCGTTTGATACGCAGAGGTTTCTTTTTAGCGATAATGGTCCTGGGTCAAACTTTTAGTCAGCAATTTTATAGGTCCGAAGGATTAACGCTTTTTAATCAACGGGATTATCGCAATGCCATTGACTCGATGGTACGATGGGTCGATTCCCATGTAGCCGAACGGGGTATTGCCTATTTCTATATAGGAGAGAGTTATTATCATTTGGGATTGGATGAACGAATTTCTTCACGGTCCATTTCTCATTTTAAAGAAGGTGCGAATTATTTTGAACAATCGATGAAACAGACCGATATGATTTCCGTCTATCCAAACAAACTGATTGAGGCCAACTACAAAGAAAACTGGTGCCATTATCGACTTGCAGAACTGCAAGCGGATCCTCTGCCCTCTTTGAGAAGCGCCTATACTGGATTTATGGAGGTTTCATCCTCGGTCAATGATTCCTTAGCTGTCATATCCATGTATATGGCCGGGGAGTGTAAATACAGAGAATCGGTTTGGAAAGGGATTCAGATGTACACCTCGGTGAATCGAGGCCGGCAGATTGAGTGGGCACAAGAAATTGTGGGCAGTCTGCAAAATGCATTGAGAGGTTTTGAATATGTGGCAAATTCGACGATAGCACCACGTCGTCTTCGCAATTGTGCACGTATACGTTATCAGGATGTCCTGTTCCAATGGGGTAGACTCTATCATAAAATGGATCCAGACATTTTTTCAAGTGTCAGAGATGAGAGGAAACAATTGACTCCGGAAGATACCGGGATTCAAATTTTCAGACGAATTGATTATATGTCCATCCTGGATTATATCGATAGCCTCTCAAAGGTTGAATTCAAACCGCTGATCGTCTATTTCGAGGCGGTTAAGAATTTGAATCTCTATCAATCGACGGGCGAGAGTTCGGACAGACAACGTCTCAACAGTACACTGGACAGCCTGCGGTGGGCCGGTTTTCAAGATGAGAAGATATTTATTCAAGCCAATCGTGATCAAATGAATCAGGTAGAAGATGAAGTCTTTTTTGAATTGACGCATCCTCAGAACAGTGATTATGCATTGGTCGCCAACAGGTTACCTGAAGCATGGTACTGGTTGGGCTGGTGTCAGTTTGTATCCAACGTGAGGGAAAGCGAGAATTCCTTTGAACAGTTTATTAATAATACGGAGGGTGGCGTCACCGATCCAAGATTGGAAGTTTTACTGGAAGATTGTCAGTACCGTATTTTCCTGCTTCGATTTGATCAGAGTGCAGCAATCAGAAGTTTATTGAATAATCTAAAGACACAAATAGAAGGATTCCAACCGAAACATCCTTTGGTTCGGAGAAAACGGGATCTCTTGCTCCAGTTGGTACGCGTGGGCTTGGGGGAATCCATCTGGGGAACCATTCTTCAAGCTCCGACCACTGAAGATCGGTTGAGGGATGCCTTTATTCTGATTCGAAACATGATGATACGCGCGACACGGGTGACTGGACGCGAGCGGGAACCCTACTTAAATTATTTGGACAGATTATTTCAAATCACGGAAGATAGAAATGAGCAGGAAACCACTTTTTATCGGGGATTGTCTCTATTCCTGAAGGCCGAGATACAGGAGACTGCTGAAAACAAGCGAAGATTTTATTTGTCTGCCGGGGACATGCTCAAGAATGCGGCGGGTAAATATCGTTATGAAGGATTATATGTACAGGCGAGGAGCTATTTTGCGATGGCCAAGCATGAGTCGAACCACAACCGTAGAAATGATATGCATGACCGGGCGAAGCCCATCTTCATTCAGTTGATCAAAGATGTTCATAGTCTCAGATCCGTTTATTACTTAGGTGAAATTTTTCGTATTCAGGGCAACGATTTGGCTGCGCGTCGGTGTTATGAAGTGGTCATGGATAAGACCGTGGGAAAGGGGGAAGGGGCATTCTGGCATAACAATGCCATGGCAGGTATTCAGAGTATCGGATCGACCGGCGATGCGGCAGTGCTGAATGATATCAATTTTAATGATGTCATTTTTCCTGAGGTCTTGCTCGTTGAGGATGATGAGGAAATTTCACTGGAGAAATTCGCCGATCAAAATTATGTGCGGAGACAATACTGGGAGGAGGCCATCGAATTTCTATTGATGTATGGTCTCCCCAAGCGGACGATTTATCCATCAGTTTTCAGACACACGGCATCGCGATTTGATGAAAGAGCCTTTGGAATTGTCACCACTGGAATTGGGGAAAGGATTGGATCCATCCATTCGGGTTTACAACTTCAAGTCCAGGTGCCAGACGGTATTTTTCCGGATATGACTGTGAGTCTCGACGGTGTCCCCCTTGAAAGTATACGGCCCGGAATATATGAAAAGAAACCCATTTCTCTGAACCAAACTGTAGAGATCCGTGTTGAGTGTCAATCATGTTATCCCTTTGTAGAGAGGCATGCCTTTATACAGCCGGGTGTGGAACAGATGGCTGTTTCTCTATCCATTAAGAATCGTTACGAAAAACAGGGTGAGGGTATCGAATCGGGTGTGAATATGGTCCAATTTTCCGATAGGTTGGACGGCAGTATCATTTTACATACGGGAAGTGCAGATATATCCCCGGCGACCGTCCTCTATCGAGATTTCCAATCCAATATAAACTATCGGGATTATATATTCTCAACTCTCTTAGGTGGGTATCTGGTCGTTCACGGTGAGAAACAAAATCTTCTCCTTTACCGAAACGATTCCATCATTTCCAAGGAAGGAGAGTTCCCGTTGGTTTTCGCTGGTGAAAACAAGCCTTTATACAGTCCTGAAGGCCTCACTGTCGATTCTCATGGGAACATTTATATTGCGGATTGGGGAAATCATCGTATAACGGTTTTTGGAAAAGACGGAACTTTTTTGCGTTCCTTTGGTAGTTTTGGATTTAATAATTATTTGGATAAGGGGAAACCGATCCACTTTGTTTATCCCACAAGAATTGCGATTACCGAGGATACGGAACGTAGCACTCCAAGTGGCCAACGGGTTGTGAAGAATCTTCAAATATATGTGGCCGACCGAAATGGGATTCATCTCATGGATGGTAATGGTAACTATCTGGATACGATCATTCCCTCAAAGACGAGAAGAGGACAGTTTTATGGTTTGGCAGTTCAGGGATTCGGATCGAATGCCAGACTGTATGCAGAAAATAGAGATACCGGTAAGGTTGATCGATATACGGCGCAACCGGTTGATGTCAAGTAATTGACCTTATTGATCATTGCAAAATTAAGTTTATCCAGTAAATATCATTACATTGTATTTTGAACTCAATAAGTTTTTAGAATAACTTCTTTCTTGAATGCAATATAATATAAATTCTTGTTTTATTTAAATTCTGAGCCTTTGAGCCTTAGTGGCCAATGCATTTTTCAGGTTAGTTTACTAAAATATCATCTCATAGCTTTCCATATTTTATAGGAATTTATGAGTCAATCAGTCATTCGAACAAAAGTGATCGTGAATCCCGACTCGAATCCGGGAAAATTAAAACGACATTTACGGCCGGCTATTAACATTCTGCGAGCCACTGGATTCAAGCTATCTATTACATTCACCAAAGGTCCCAATGAAGTCTACCCGATGGCACAAAAAGCGGCCTCCGATGGATTTGATGTGGTTATCGCTGTAGGAGGTGACGGAACGGCCAATGAAACGATTAACGGAATCGTGGGTAAAAAGGTTACTCTGGGTCTGCTCCCTATCGGAGGGAGTAATGTTCTGGCCCGTGAATTGGGCATACCGATGAAGCTCACGGAAGCCGCCCGTGTCATTGCCCGAAAGTCCAAACGGACTATCGATTTGGGATGGATCAATGGACGCTATTTTTCCATGATGGCGAGTTGTGGCTATGATGCTTATGCCATCAGTCGTACCAGTTTGCGTATTAAAAAGATTATCAGGCGTTATGCCTATTTATGGGCCGGGATAAAGGATTTCCTCGGATACAAGCCGACAGAGATCAGCTTAATCCTGGATAAAGGTCGGGTGGTGGAAAAAGGGACATTTGTGGTTGTCAGCAATACCCATTTTTATGGAGGCACCCATCAGGTAAATCCTTATGCGGAAATCGATGATGGATTCCTGGATCTTTGTATTTACCAGGGTAAATTACAAATTGGTTTGGTACGATTCGCTTTGCACTTATTCTGGAAACAGCATCTTAGCCTGAAGAATGTAAAATATTATCGCGTCCGACGCGTCGAGATGCATTCTAAGAAAAAAACCCTGGTGCAAGTAGATGGGGATTATCTGGGAGAACTTCCCATGACGTCAAAGATTGTCCCCAAAGCCATTGACGTATATTGTTAAAGATGAATATTTTTTATGCCTGCCAACCTTCCACCAGATTATTATGCTGCAGAAAAACGGCTGCGTGAGGCCAGGTCCATTCAGGATAAAATGGATATCCTACGGGAAATGCTCGCCATCATGCCCAAACACAAAGGCACAGAACACCTGCAGGGTGACCTGAAACGAAGAATTGCCAAGCTGAACTCCCAGGCCCAGAAAAAAGGGGGGACGGCCCGAAGATCGGGTCTGGATCATATTCCTCGAGAAGGTGCCGGTCAAGTGGCCCTGGTGGGTTCACCCAACTCCGGGAAATCGTCCATATTGTCCAGTGTCACCAATGCCCAATCAGAAGTGGCCGATTATCCATTCTCGACCTACAAGCCAGTCCAGGGCATGATGCCCTTTGATGATATTCAGATTCAATTGGTTGATCTTCCTCCGGTATCTGAGGTATATTCGGAATCATGGCTTTTTAATATCATCAGATTGGCAGACCTCGTCCTCTTGATCGTGGACCTTTCGGTGGATTTTCCGGAAGAACAGGTATTGGGGACCAACTGTATTTTGGAAACCCATAAGGTCAAACTGATCAGAGAGGGCGACAGACGACCCCAGGGAGCGATTGCGATGAAATCGACCATCCTGGTAGGGACCAAGGCCGATTGTCGTGGGGCCAAAGAGAGAGCCGAGAGACTCGAGAGCACATACGGGGGCGATTTTCCACAGATTTATATCTCTGTAAAGAATCAGTCCAATGTTGAGACATTCAAAAAGGTCGTTTTTCAAGGCATCCGCGTCATCCGTGTTTATACTAAAATTCCGGGGAAGAAAGCAGACATAGGCAATCCATACGTTCTCCCGGCGGGATGCACCGTGATAGAGGCGGCACGGGCTATTCACAAAGATATGGTGGATACGATGAAGTTCGCCAGGATCTGGGGTTCGGAAAAATATGATGGACAACGTGTGGAACGGGATCATGTCATGGAAGACGGAGATGTCATCGAGATCCATACAAAATAGGGGGGTGTCATGCCAAAAAAAATAAGAAC
>CAZYTI010000183.1:0-7270 GCA_964650065.1 uncultured bacterium | reverse complement strand
TCTCTAAATGTGAGGAGAAAGTGGCAGTGCTTCCTGAACAAATTCCGCAATTGACAATTCCTTTATCGCCTCTGCTACAACCTGGGGAAACAACGCCCCAGCAATCAAAACGTTTGCGCCCGGAGGATGCCCTGGATTTACGGAGTGCTATGATGGAATTGGAGAGGAGTCGTATTTTCTCATTCGGAGATCATGAAAAGTCCTGGTCTGTGGTTGCGGTTTACAGTCCATACAGTCCTGATGTTCATGTCATGGTTATCGAGACGCATGTCCAGCGATATTTGCCCGGACCCGAGTGGATTTCAGATTCTGAAGGTAACGCACTCATGGATATCTGGACCTCTATTTTGGAATTTGTTGCTGAGAGGGAGGAGAGTGATACAATATATGTGGGTTATAACTGGTCTCCACGTGCCTGGGGAAAAGAAGAAGAAAAGACCGGTTTGCAGAGTATTCCCACAAAATGGCATGCCACTATATGGGGGTGGCCACCGTTTCCAAAATCAAACGAAAAATCTGAATATGCCAAATGGCTCGAATTCCAATCCCTATCGCCAAATATTCAGAGGCTCATGGGGAAAAATGCGTATGCTGTCTCTTTTTGTCAGTTGATTCAGCAAAGACTGGAAAGCGCGTTTCCGGAAGGATCGCAGTTTGTCGGATTATTTCCACCCGATGATTGGAAGAACGATGAACGGAGCATTTATGTGGACTTTGGTTGCTCTGTTTTGGATATTCTTCGGACACAGGAATTTTTCAGTCAAGTTTTAAAACCCATGGCGATGGTTCTGGAAGCGCTAATGAGGGAATTGACAGAGGCATTTACCGATCTCGATTGCCGATTCATGGATCGTATTTTACTCAAAACTGAGCAGGGTCCATTAAACAAAGAGGATCTGCGGAAACTTCGAGAACCACCGAAATTAAGACCTATGGATGAGATTCGGAAACGATTTGAAGAGAGTAAACTTCCCGAATGCCTTTTGGAAAACCTTCTGGCTCCTGTACGTAATCGTTGTTTGGAAGTTGGAGATCCGGTGGACTGGTGGAGGAAAGGATTTGGTTATGCTCTCGTCCTGAGTGGATCAGCAGAGGAATCGATTGGAAAACTTCGCATCATGCCGGGTGTCTATGTGGGGCCCGGGGGTGTAGTGGAGGCACAAGGCGTTGTACTTCGGCGACCTGAACACCGGAGTCTCGGACAGAGTGAGATTGAAAAAAAGAGTCGTGCGCTCTGGGAATTAGCTGAAAAATTGGAAAAGGGAATTTGCCAATGAAAAGATTGGGGAAAAAATGGGGATGTCCTGCCATGGTCTTCTTCATACTCGTTTATTTTTGTTCGGGAAACTCCGGTGTCCTATCGGACATCAAGCCGGAAATCCGAATCGTCTATCCGAAAGAGAATCAGGAAATTACTGCTCGAGATTCAACTTTTATTTTTGGCTCGATCACGCCCGGTGCAGAACTCCGGATCAACAGTGAACCTATTCATGTTTACGAGAACGGCAGTTTTTTGGCGTTTCTTCCCATCTCACCAGGAGAATTTATTTTTCACTGTGTTGGCAAGATAAGACAGGATACCGCCTTCCTGGACAGGAAAGTGTACGTTTCTTTACGCATGGTCGAGTTCCCCTTAGATTCCCTTGGTTTTGACACAACTTACGTGATTCCGGAGTTCTCATCGGACCTGAAACCCGGGGACATTTTTGAAGTATCCATGAAAGGCACTCCCGGATGTCAGGCTTTTTTTGATATCGATGGATTAGCCTGGGGACTTCCCATGGCGGAGCGAATACCGTTACCTCAATTCCCTTGGGGGAATGCCGTCTTTGGTGATATAAGAGTCGACACCTCTTTTGTGAATGGCATATACACGGGTGTATATGAGATACAACCATGGGACAATGTCAAAAATGCAGGGATTGTATTTCATTTAGTGAGCGATGAATCGGATACGGTCTCCATACGGCTCGACAGTAAACTCAGTGTCGAGACTGCATTGGTGCCGAAGTTAGGCATTTTAACTTCGGAGACAGTCATCGCCCGTCCCAGTCCCGGGCAGGCATATACCTGGTTTTTACCAAAAGGGGTGAAGCTTTGGTTGACAGGCAGGAAGGGTATTTGGCATCGTGTCAATCTGGCCAAGGGTCATGCGGCCTGGATACCAGAGGGTTCATTTCGTTACCTCCCCAAAGGGACCCTTATTCCAGGAAGCATTGTACGCTTTGTCCGGGCAGAGAGCATGAAAGATCGGGTACGCGTTGCAATACCCCTGGATGAGAGGCTTCCTTTTCACATTCGACAGAGAACGAACCCACCGTCTCTTCTGGTTACTCTCTATGGTGTAAGCTCAGATACTGACTGGATACCTCAAGATTTTTGTGATCCTCTCATTAAAGATATCCGGTGGTACCAGAGATCCAGTAAAGTATACGAGCTCGAAATTCTCTTGAATCAAAACCAACAGTGGGGATATGATCCCCATTTTAATGGGACGACGTTAGAGATTGATATCAAAAAGAAACCCAGGATACGTGGCTGGCCCCGTTCACCATTTAAAAATATTATCATTTGTGTGGATGCCGGTCATCATCCCGATACCGGCGCTGTAGGACCCTCGGGATTGGAAGAAAGAACGGTCAATTTGGCCGTGGCTCTTGCTTTGAAACGGATGTTAGAAAAAAAAGGAGCCGTTGTCGTCATGACGAGGGGGGAGGAAGAGGGAATTGCTCTTGGAGCACGACCCAGATTGTCTGCGGCAATGGACGCAGATATTTTGGTGAGTATTCATTTTAATGCATTGCCCGATGGTGTCAATCCCTGGTTAAACAATGGAAGCTCTATTTATTACTATCACCCCATGAGCCGGAGATTGGCCCAGGTCATACACAGAGAGGTGTTAAAGGATTTGGGGCTTCCCGATTTTGGATTGTATTATGCAAATCTGGCGCTTTGCCGGCCTACCCAGATGCCGGCAGTTTTAACCGAAGAGGCCTTCATGATGATTCCAGAGCAAGAAATGCTACTTGCTCAACCCCATTTTCAAAAGCGATGTGCCAGAGCCATTTATAAGGGATTGGAAAAATTTTTGAAGGAGAATCGATGATCTTTTTATTTGACAAGCATTATTCATTTTATTACCTTTGAGGTGTTAAATTTACCTTATGGAGATGCTATGAAAAGACGATTGACTATTGGTGTTTTCATTCTGGTACTTGCAACTCTGACCAATACCACATATTCTCAGACACGTCAATTTCGATGGTTACATGCAAGCCTTTCGGCAGGTTTTGGTTTACCGAAAATCCCTTTTTCGCATTTTAGGACGCCCGTCTCTGTTGAAGGTGGAGCAGCCATGAACTTTCGTCTTCTGAATAAATGGCTCGTTCAATTGGACGGGTATGTGCTTCATACATTTAGTTTAGGAACCGCAAGTAGAGAGGAGGGTGAACTTCAATTCGATGTGAATTGGGTTTCCCTTAATATAATGCGCAGTATGCGGAGAGGGGTTCGGAACGAGAATTTTATTTCTGCCGGATTCGGTAAGTATTTTCTTACCCAGCAGTTCGATGATGATAAGGAGAAAATTGAAACTTACGGTATTTCATTGGGTATTGCCAACTGGACCCATTGGACTCGCTGGAGTATGGTCTCTGAAATTCGGTGGCATCTGATGTTCGATTCCACCCCAAAGCCACAAGTGCTCACCATTACTTTAGGCATGCTATTTTAAACATGGTTGCCGGTATATGGATTGGAAAGCACCCATTCGTGTTGAAATGATAAAATCCCAAGATCATAGTCAGAATGATTCTTCATTCTGATGGTATCCTTTATGGAGACAAAACTTAACGTTCGCTCATATGATTCATCGCTTTCACCCGAAGATTTTCAGGGAATTTCCCGTCGTCCCGTTTGGACCATCCTCGACAATCTCCGAAGCGCTTTCAACGTGGGCTCAATCATACGGACAGCAGATTGTGCCCTGCTTGAAAAAATTTACATGTGCGGTATTACAGCGCATCCACCGCATAAAAAATTGGATAAGACCTCTTTAGGGGCTTTACCTTTTGTGCCCTGTGAACATAAAGGAACAGTCGGTGAAGCCATAGAAGCGTTGAAGACGAAAGGTATCCCCATTTTTGCTCTGGAATTGACAAATCGAAGTCAACTTATTTGGGAGATCGATTTTCCCCTTCCTATAGCACTGGTCTTGGGAAATGAAGCCTTGGGTGTATCCCCGGAGGCCCTGTCCCTGGCTGATGAAATTGTCGAGATACCGATGTTGGGATATAAAAATTCAATAAACGTGGCTGTGGCGTTTGGAATTGTTGTGTATGAAATACAGAGACAGCATTGGAAAAAATCAAATTTTAAAGAATTATCAACTCTGACCAGGAGGGAGGAATGAAAATGTGTAAAATATTCATTTCCTCTGTATTTTGCTGTGTATTCATGAGTGTCTATTGCCAACGGATGCCAAGAGAGGGCACTGAAATGAGTATGATTAATCAAGACGCTTTCGCAGAAAGACGTCGGAAAATGGTGGAAAATCAAATCATTTCCCGAGGTGTCGAGGATGAACACGTCATTCAGGCTATGCTGAAGGTTAAAAGGCACCGTTACGTCCCCAAGAATCTTCAAAACACCGCTTACTACGATGAACCCCTGCCAATCGGTCAAGATCAAACAATATCTCAGCCCTACATCGTCGCTTATATGACAGAAGCATTGAAATTAAATGGTTCTGAAAAGGTCCTGGAAATCGGGACGGGCTCTGGTTATCAGGCTGCTATTCTTGCTGAGATCGTTCATCAAGTCTATACCATTGAAATTGTTGAGCCGTTGGCAGAGATGGCAGAAAAACGTCTCAGGGCCGAGGGCTACGATAACATTCAATGTAGAACAGGTGACGGATACAAGGGATGGCCAAAAGCGGCCCCGTTTGATGCGATTATCGTGACGGCGGCCCCGCCTCTCATTCCTGAACCGCTAATCGATCAGCTTAAGGAAGGAGGACGCATGATTGTCCCTGTTGGAAAATGGTTTCAGGATCTGGTTCTCCTGACTAAGAAGGATGGTAAAGTCAAAAGGAAACGGTTGATACCCGTGCGTTTTGTTCCAATGACAGGGGAAATTCAGAAGAAGTAAAATGATTAGATGGAATGAGAATGATACGAATTGTTTTTCGAGATATCGACATTTTAAGAAACAATTGACTCGGAATTTCGTTACCCAAAGTACAAGTTGGAGAGATAAGGGGTAATCCAATGCCTGCAAAAGAAAAGCCAAAAAGTATCAGTAAGAAAAAGTTCTATAAATCTCGAAAAGATAAGATGATCGATGGGGTATGTGGTGGACTCGCCGAGTTCCTGGGAGTCGATGGAAATGTCGTTCGTGTTGTATGGCTTTTAAGTATTTTTATCAAAGGCCTCGGCATTATCGCCTATGTGTTGGCCATGATTATCGTTCCCGTGAATCCTGAGCATAAAAACTTGAACGGAGCGGCAAAACGAAAACGGAATCCAGCTTTTTTTTGGGGCTTGTTTCTCATCCTTCTCGGTTTTGTTTTTTTATGGAACCATTTGGATTGGCCATACCACTGGAACTTCCCTTGGAATTTTCGTTTTTTCCCATTTTGGGGAATTTCCTGGGAAATGCTATGGCCGTTGGCCTTAATTTTCCTGGGTGTGGCCTATATCATATATGTCTTACGGAAAGAGAAGCGTGAAGCCAAGCCAAAAGAAAAAGGAGGTGATCACGGAGATGAGGAGAAGAAGCTGGTCAGAATGACCGAGAATAAAATGATTGGAGGCGTCTGCAGTGGTTTTGGTCGCCATTTTAATATAGACACGACGATTATTCGAATTGCACTGGTCATCCTTGCTTTGGCAACGGATGTCCTGTTGTGGATCGTCATCTATGCTTTTCTTTTTATTGTCATACCTCAAGCGGAGGTAGACAAAGCCAAGGTAGAAAAACAATAATTGAACGCGAGGAGATAGAGTATGACAGAAAAAAAAGGATCGTTGCTCCCGGGAATCGTTTTTATCATTGTCGGGTTATGGTTATTTGCACGTCGCTTTCATTTTTTTTCACCCCATTCATATCGTATTTATCCTATACTTCTCATTTGTTTTGCACTCTTTTTATTTTTTGAAACTATTCGGCGGCGTCACTCTGGCGCCTTGTTTTGGGGTGTTGTCATGCTTGTCGTTGGCGGATTCTATTTCTTAAGAAATTTTGAGATCATTCCCCATTTCTATATCGATGAATATTGGCCCATTTTTCTTCTTGCCCTGGGATTGGGTTTCATTACGTTATTCATATACCATCCCAGAGATTGGGGTGTTTTGATCCCTGGCGTCTTGTTTCTTTTCTTTGGAATGGGTTTTTCGTTGCGATCAATCGATGAATTTTTCTGGCGATGGGAGCATATCTTGGAAAATTATTGGCCTATTATATTGATTGTTATAGGATTGGGTGTATTTATGAGCGGTCTGCAGCGAAATCCAAAGGAACTCGATTGAAAATAAATGGATACAGAGAACAGCTCTGAACCGTTTTCATAGACTTTTTAAGGTTTACATTGTAAAGAGAATTCAAGCGTAAACACTTATTAATATATACGCTTATATGATGAGAAGAGCAAATCGAATTGTTACAAAGGTTTAACACTTTTTTTCTTGACTTTTTCCCTATAAAATATTACCATTCAGTGTAAAGATATTTATAATAATTTCGTTATTATACTATATACTATATACTATGTACTATGTACTAATTTATATATTATTAAACATCCGTTGTCTGCAAATGAATGACTAAGGAAACCTATTGAATAGATTCAAGAGAAAAAAACAAGAAGAATTGAATTCATCCAACCGGGATTTAACATTTTTTGAATGGGCCGCCGGAAAAAAGTTATTCTCAAATAATATCAATGCTTCCGAACGTATGCAAAATTTTTTGGTAGAGATCCAAAAAAGATGCTTGGCCGAAATGGTTCTTCTTCTCAGCTGGTCCACTGATTCATCAGACTGTCAGGTTTTGGGAATTTCTCCATCGAGCGAGAAGTCAGTCATATCTCCGGAACTTCAATTGAGGCTGATTAGAAAGTGTTATGAAGAGAATAAAATTTTGGTAAAGGAGAATCTTTACGAGGATGTTTCAATTCAGAAGTTATTGAAACAATTCCCGATCAGTACGCTTCTGATTGCTCCATTGCATAACGATCAGGATTTAATCGATATGCTTTTAATCGTGAATT
>CAZYTI010000182.1:0-7270 GCA_964650065.1 uncultured bacterium | reverse complement strand
AATTGAAAAATGAGGTCGATATTTCCTTATACTTGAAATTGTGATATAAATAATCTTTTTTCCAATATATCCAGAACAAAATAAAACTTCGAGAATTTTTTATTTGGCCACAAACTCGTGACAATAATCTAAAATTTTTATTGACAATGGATTACAATTCGCTTATCTTTAACATTATATAATAAATGAACCAAAGGTCATGATTATGAATCAAAGAATTACATCTGATCCAAACATTTGTGGAGGGGAACCTGTCATTAAGGGAACACGAATTCCCGTTCATATAATCCTTAGTCATCTTGCGGCAGGAGATGATTTTAACACGATATTAACGAATTTCCCTCGAATAAAAAAAGAGGATATAAAAGCCTGCCTTGAATACGCCTCATTTTTATCAACAGAAAAAGAAATAGCTTTTTCATGAAAATCGTAGTACATGAAAGTGTGAGTTATGGAGTCGTATCCTTGTTGAAAGAAATGGGACATGAAGTAATAGCTATTGCTGAAGGCACAACCTCCGGGCTTCACGATTCAGATGTTTTTGATATAGTAAAAAAACAGATCAAGATTAGATAGTTCTGTGTAAGGGATATAAAATACAAATATTTATTAACAAAAAAGATATAACTATATCATAAA
Source organism: uncultured bacterium (assembly GCA_964650065.1). Classification (GTDB taxonomy): domain Bacteria; phylum Zhuqueibacterota; class QNDG01; order QNDG01; family DSAB01; genus CAZYTI01. The sequence goes on along the minus strand of CAZYTI010000182.1, from coordinate 6,631 downwards.
TAAAATCATGCCTTACAAGCAGGCATTCAATACTTTTTATCCTCCCGAAGAATTATAGACAGTTTAAGAACTTCTTAGGAATGTGACACTACTCAATTTCCCCTGTACTTCTCAAATGACTACTTGATGAGCAACAGCTTTTTCGTGTCACTGAACCTGCCGGCCTCGAAACGATAGACATAGATACCCGCAGGCACCTCTCTTCCCGCATCATCCCTGGCATTCCAGACTGCACTATGGATGCCAGGGGACTTCAACTCATCCACAAGGATGCGAACCTCCTGCCCTGCAAGGTTATAAACCGTCAGTCGTACAAGTCCCTCGGTGGGAAGCTGATACCGGATCTCTGTAGTCGGGTTGAATGGGTTGGGAGAATTCTGGAAAAGCATGAATTCCGATGGGATAGGATTAGCATCCGATGCCTCCTCTACTTCGGTAGCTACGGACACCTCGTAATCCTCCACTTCACCGCCTACGACGAGGCCCTTATGGGTCACCCCTTTTGTCAGGCTGAAGCGGAATCTGGCGAATGTTTTCGCCGAGATGGCCGCGGCCGGTACATCGAAGCTCAGCACATTCTCCCCTGACAAAACCACCCCGTCGGTAAAAATGTGTTCATCGGGTCCGTCCCAATCCCCATTGCCGTTAAAGTCGATCCAGCCGTTGATGAAACCGTCCACCGAGGCGGTCACCTGTATCGTTGCCGTTTCACCCTGCATGAGGCCGGTGAGAAAGACGATGCCGTCTTCATCATCGGTTCCGTCGATGTCATCCCCCATGGCGGAGATGTCCTGTTTGCCGTCGTCCTCAGCATCTATCCCCGAACCCAAATGTTGACCCGGCCGGATGATGTGGTGTGCGCCGTTACTGGCAAACATAGTGGGATATAATGGATCCGGCGCATCACCGAAATCGAAGGCATCGTAATACTCCGTGGTGGTCAGCATGAAACACATGTCCCATCCGCCGGTCACGACCTCACCCGTTTGGAATTCTGAGTCGGGTTCCGGACTCGCAGGCGTAATAATACGCACCGCATCGTCGTTGAAGTAACGGTCACGCGTCTTCCATCCCCACTGGTAGAGATCGGGAATGGTATCGTATATGACCGAAATGGTGAGCCAATAGACCGTGGAGTCACCTTCCTGATAGAACCACTCCCCTTGAGGAATGGTAAAGTCATACCGAAAACAGGTGTCGGGCTTGGCCATTTGATTTTCGAAATAATCACTTCCCGCGACACATTCGTTGAGCTGGCTGCGTTCGACCTCCCATTCCCGGATCATCTGACCCGGATGACTCCAGGATTGCGTATCGCTTTTGGGAACGTCGGTCCAGATGCCGATATGAAAGTTAGAGGGTGCTTTTGGAGGCGGAACGGTGCTATCCCACTCAGCGTAAGATCCCCACCAGTGGATATGGGTCACGGGCCGGGCATCGTGGCAGAACCAGTCATCGGCGATGATCTGCTGACCATAAATCGAGACCTCGTCCCATCCCCAGAAAGCGTAGGGATATGGTGATTTAATATCCTTGAGAGGAGGCTGGAACCATTTGATGGCTCCTTCTACGAGTTCTTCGATGGTCACCTGATAGTCTTCCACTTCACCATCGGGTGCGATGCCTATCGGTGTCAGGTTTGCCACAGAACTGAATCGAAACCGTGCAAAAGTGGAACCGGTAGTTGCACCCAGGGGTACGTTAAAAACTAAATAGTGCGTCCCGGGCATTAATCCCACACCGACTAGTATCTTTTCTCCAGGATCGTCCCAGTCGCCATCACCATTAAAATCAACCCAGCCATTCAGGAATCCCTGCGTCGAAATTATCCTCAGGGTGGCCGTATTCCCGGGGACGAGGGGAGTGATAAATGTCGCGCCGTCGTCGTCATCCAATCCGTTTTGATCATCGCCTAATGCGTTAGGATCGGGCTGACCGTCCAACTCTCCATCGAATAGATTGCCCAGGTATAACGTTGTAGACAAAATATGACCGGCACCGCCGTTGGCTATCAGGGTCGGGTATATGGGGTCAGGCGCATCGCCATAGTCGAGAGATTTCGTTGTATCATAAATGCTCACTTCATAGTCTTCCACTTCTCCATTGAGCGCACACCCATTGGGGAACAGGTCGGACTGGTTGCTAAACCTGAACCGTGCCCAGCTCGTTTTCGGAGTAGCAGAGGCCGGTACATTAAATGTTAAATAATTTTCTCCGGATGCAAGATCTTCATTATTAAAAATTTTTTCGGCTGACACATTTCCCCAAACGCCATTGCCGCAAAAATCAATCCAGGCATTGAGTATGCCAGCGAGACCGGCTGTCACTGTGACACTTACTTGATTTCCGGCAATGAGAGGAGATGTGAAAAGAACACCATCGTCATCGTCATTTCCATCCATATCGTCACCCAATGCATTGACATCGGGCTGACCGTCGGGATCCGAATCGAGTTCGGTGCCCAGCCAATTATACAAACCGAGTGGATTTCCCATCGTATGCCTGGCGCCGTCATTTACATGGAGCGTCGGATAAGGCGGATCTGGCGCATCTCCGTAATCCCTTGCAGTCGCCACCAAGACATAATCTTCCACCTCTCCGTCCGGTGCCGGTCCCTCAGGTTGCAATCCCTGTAATGTGCTGAACCGGAAACGCGAAAAAACATATCCCGGATTTTCAATGAATGGGACATTAAAATTTTTGAGGTGTAGAACATTCCCGAGTATTGGCGCATCTTGTGCGACTTGTTCATTTGGATCATTCCAATCCCCATCGCGATTGAAATCCATCCACGCGTTGAGATATCCGCCGGAGGTACACGTAAAAACTGAAAAGCTATGTAGCCCCTGAGAAATGACAGGGTAACCAAATATGATATTAAAAAAGGTAATACCGTCTTCATCATCATTCCCGTCATTATCGTCACCATTGGCTGTAGCATCGGGCTGACCGTCGGGATCATTATCACGAGAATTTCCTAGAAATAATAATTTTGGGAATCTCACAGTCATATGACGGGCGCCGTTGTTCGCCAGCAACGTCGGATAAGTCGGATCGGGCGCATCACCAAAGTCATACGCCTCGATGGTTACTTCGTAGTCCTCTACCTCGCCATCATTGGCAGGTCCAAAGTAATTGATTCCACTGTCATCTGAGGTAAATCGAAAGCGTGCGAATGATTTCCCGATGACCGCATCTTCAGGGACATGCACCGGTAAAGTATTTATGCCTTCTGTGAGTTGTTGAAGATACAATGCTTCCAAGGTATCATCCCAGTCTCCATCGCCGTTAAAATCGATAAACGTGTGAAGCCAGCCCGTCCCATGGGCCGTGATCTCAATATTCACTGTCTGTCCTGTTATTAATGCGGGTATAGTCACGCCGTCCTCATCGTCGTCGTTGAGGTCATCTCCAGTGGCATCACCATTCTGCTGGCCGTCGGACTCTTCATCGACCCCCGCACCCAGATAGATTTGATCTGAGATATGATGACGCGCACCGTTATTGGCGATTAATGTACGATAATGATGCATTTGATCGTCGGGTGCATCCCCAAAGTCCCAGGCCGGTTTCACTACAGTAATCGTTTTACTTTTTGAGTCTGTGAATCCCGTGACATCCATAACCTCGAGGGTCGCCTCATAAGTCCCTTCATTTGGATACAAAACTGAATGGGGGCCGGCTCCGGTTAAACTGAAGGGTATCGCAGACGGAAAATACCACGTCCATTTCACGGCATTTATCGATTTGTCCGTGAAAACAACTGTTAACGGTGCATAACCCGTCATGGGCTCGGCATCGAAATCGGCTGTCGGCTGTGCTCTCACTACATTCACAACAGCAAGGGTGGCACATAAAACCATCATCAAAACCAGTTTATTTTTCGCTGTTGAGATTTTTCTTGAGTTTTTCCACTGTTTAGCCGATTTGTGATAACCTGACAAAACTTTAATGGGTAGTATCATCATTCCCTCCTGTTTATCGTCAGATCCATTTGGACATTTAATATCATCCATCTGTTCTGGTAAAAAGAACATTTACTCAAATCGATTCTGTTTCGTTTATTGCCTCCTGGATGGTTGGATTGGCGTTATAGAATGTGAGCGTTATTTGATTATCGCTGACAATGGTCCATTCCACCCTCATAGTCTCACCAGACTCTCCATCCAAGAGGATCACATACTGCTCTGGGATATTCACAAAAACAACCGGATTTGTTGATGAACCATCGGATCTGGATAATGTCCATGATTGATCGGTGATGATCAGATCATGGGGTCCATAGAACGGAATCGTTCCAGACCAGGTCCCAAGGATACTTATAATCGGCACACCTACCCGAATGATTGTCTCAGGACAGCGCCCTTCCAGACTTCCGCCGATTCCCGTTTCTACAACGACGACAGGGGGTACGATTAGGGGGGTGTTTTCATTCAGGGAGAATGAAGCGTAATTATTTCAACTCAAATATCCGCAGTGTCTGTTCACTTCTTCCATAGAGAGATACCGTCCATTTCAAACCATCGGCTTCGCAGTTGAGGCGGTCAAATGATTATATTTTTAGAAAGTTATATATTAGAGTATAAAGGATTCTTATGTGAAATGCAAGTGGAAAATCGATGATTTAAGTCATTACTTTCTTTTCACCCTTCACTTAAGCTAATTTTCCATCGAATTCAACTGTGTACAAAATTTTTAGAACGCTTCATATTTCTTTTCACTACCCATCTTACTGTCCACCCCAACAAAAAAAGCACTCCCACCACCACGGCAGGAGTGCTTTTTTTAAATGAAATCGTCGTCTAAAACTGCAATGAGAAGGAAACCCGGTGTGTGTTGTCAAAGACGTACTCTTCAGAATAGGCGTAATCGATTCTCATCTTAAAGGATGTACCCGGTACCTGTAAGAGGAGGCCTCCTCCAAATGCGAAGTGCATCACGTAATTCAGTGACAATTCATCATCCGATTCCATCAGGGCTTCATCGTATGACGCCGGGACATACCGAACGCCGCCCCGGAGAAACACCATGTCCTTCCAACCAAACTCGGTTCCAAAATTGGTAAAAGGATTCATATCCCTGGGATCGTTAAAATCGGCATTCGCAATAACCTTATATTCGGCTGTGTTCAGCACATCAAAGGACACACCGAACCGAAAGGTCATTGGCAGCGGCCAATTCTCCGTTTCCAGCCGGGCATCCTCCTCGGGAGTTCCACCAACGCCTGGATCCGCATCCGCTTTGACCATCTGATCGGTCCCCCTCATGAGCATCTTACCGCCAAAGTTGGTAATGGCCATGCCCAGACGCATGCCGTAGAAACCCGTCACGAATTGGGTACCCACATCGAAGGCAAAGGTTCCGGCACTGGAGAAGCTGATGGTCTCCCGAATGTACTTGACCTTGAGACCCACGCTAAACCGATCCGTCAGATTACGGGCATAGGCCACACCAATGGCAAAACTCGAAGGCGTGAAAAATGTCCCCGTCCCATCCGGCTCCATGGGTGTGGTGCGTTCCATCTCTCCCATATCGAGAAAGTTCACACTGACCCCCACAGTCCCGAACGATTTGCTGGGTGTATAGACCGCCCCAACAAAGGTGTGCTGCATATCCATCACCCAGTTTGTATTGGCAATCCCGATTTCATTATGACCCAACCGGGAAATTCCCGCCGGATTCCAAAAAAGGGCAGTCCAATCATCGGCCAGGGCCACGAATGCACCGCCCAGAGCGCCTGCCCTGGGTCCGACTCCCATTTTCAGGAAATTGGCACAGGAAGTGCCGATATTGTCGTTTCCCATCAGGGCACCGGAGCCGGCCAAAAAGAGCAATGAGAAGAGTAATATTAATATTTTCTTTTCCATCTGTATTCAACCTCCCTTTGTTTTTATCGATTCTTATACGGAAGTTGAGGGTTTATTTGATAACCGCAAACTTGCCCAACTTTTCTCCGATACCATCGGCCCTTACATGAAAAACGTAAACGCCAAAGGCCACTTCCTGATCGTTGTAGTTCCAGAGATTCCAGGCCTCAACGCCCTGCCCCCGGTATCCATCACTGCCGGGCTCGTGATGAAGGATGCGTACCACCTCACCCGATACGGTAAAAATGGTGATGGTACACCGTTCCGGCAGGTGATGAAACTGAAGCTCCTTCACCCATGGCGTCTGCGAATATTCGTACGACGACGTGATCGCATAAGGATTCGGGACCACTTTAATATCGTCCAGATCGTCTTCCGTGGGCGTAACCACCGTAGCATCGGCCGCGAACTGATACGTATCGCCGGGTGTAAACGGTTTATAGGTCATGATCCGGAAGACATCGCCTACATTGAATTTGGAATCTGTCGAGAACCGGAAGTAGTAATTATAATCATCGGGGTAGGAGCTGACCCAATCGTTGGGATCGTAAGCGGTATTCGTGGGCATGATATAGTCACTGTTCTCGATGTCGAACGATTCATCACCCCGGTCGTAGACATCGCTGTTGATCTGTATGCCCGTGGTGATATTCCAAATCTGATAGGGCACCTGAACCGGTCCGTAGGGATCACTGTACTGCCATGCAATGGATCCTTCTGCCGGGAAACGCACTTCGTAATCATCGGACATACCGGAACCCATG
>CAZYTI010000181.1:0-7305 GCA_964650065.1 uncultured bacterium | reverse complement strand
AACATATTAAAAGGATCACACAGATATCCCAGGATATATATCCTGGGATATCTGCTATCAAACTAAACTCTATCTGTTAACACCTCTACTCGCCTCTCGCCCATCGCCTCATGCCTTTTTAGTATACCTTGTAGACCATGACTTTCCTGCTCGTTCTTCTTTCTCTACCCACCTTTCTGTAAATTTACAAACCATGACATTTCTATGACAATGATCATACATAAAGATTTTAAATTGCATTATATTATTTTTCGTTGTATAATACGGTAGACTCAAATTCAACAATCATTTTTCTCCAAAACAGATGAGCAAACCTGTTTCGAAATTAAGTATTCTTTTTGTATTTGCCATATTGATCCCCGGCACGATCCTGACCTATTTTAGTATTCAGAACATCGCCAGCCAGAAGGAGCTCACCGAAAAGCGGCTTTTAGAGGAACAGAGTGAGCTCGCAACGGTCTTGGTCGAGTCTTTCCAAAAGGATCTCGTAGAACATGCCACATCTTTTTTCCACAGAGCGGACAGTCTTTCCCTAACAGAATTAATAACGATCTCACCTTCGGATTCATCCGATTACTATGCACAATCATTCATGATCGATAAAAATGGGCGATTCATTTGGCCCAATTATCAGGAAGATTCAAGAGTGACACATCCTTCCCAAAAGTCACAAACGTTTGTCCGATCATTCAGTCAGGCTGAAGAAGCAGAATTCGCCAAACAAGACTTGAAAATAGCCACCGAATCTTACCAAAACACTTTACAAGTATCGAAGACTAAAGTTGAACGCGCCACCGCCATCAATGCACTTGCTCGAGTACTGTCCAAGCGTAATCTGATAAATCAGGCTCTCAGGCAGTATCGCATATTAGCGACCCAATACGGCTCAATCATAGACGATTCAGGATTTCCGTTTGCTTATTATGGGCTGCATCAATTGACTCGTATTCCTCTGAATAATCAATCAAAACAAATTTACGAAGACATCGACAACATGCTTACTCGAATGTTGGAGGCCCAAATCCCTTTGACAGATCACACGGAATTATTAATGGATGATGTAGCCGATTGGCTTGTTAGGCAAAATCTTAAAACAGAACAATCCCACACGGCTCTGCAAGGAAAAATAAACGGGATTCGTCGGTTGTTCTCCTTCATTTCCGTTGAAGGTAAATCCATCAAACAAGTGGTCACTGCAGAAGCTCCCCCGACCATTCCCAAACTTGGAGATTTCAACGCAATCGTCGGCAGCCGGGATGACCGACCTTATCTGATTTTGCTTAACGACAGATCTGAAAACACCTCCATCGTAGGATTCAAGGTTCACTTAGGCAATGTTAAAAACAACCTGCTCAAGGTTATCTCTGACAGGCCTACACAGTTTGATCTGGAAACAGAAATAATACCTAGAAATCGTATTCCCCAATCACCTACCGATCCCTTGACTACTATCCGAGAATTGAGCCCATTCACCCCATCGTGGCGAGTATTAATCCATCCGAAGAATCCGAAAGCCATCACCCAATACGTCGTGAAGCAACGGTGGATTTATGGGATCGCCATAACCTTGTTAATGGCAGGTATGGTATTAGGGATTGTCCTGGGTCTCCGGGATGTCTCACGGGAACAGAAGCTGGCGCAGCTTCGATCCGATTTTGTGTCCAACGTGACGCACGAGCTCAAGACGCCATTGACGTCCATCCGCATGTTTGCCGAGACCATGCGGTTAGGACGGGTTAAAAAGAAAGGAGAACAACAAGAATATCTCTCCATAATCGTCGACGAATCGGAACGGTTGACAAGATTGATCAATAATGTCCTGGATTTTTCAAAAATCGAACAGGGGGAAAAACAGTATCGATTCGAACCCATGGATCTCTCACAAGTGGTCGAAAAAGCGGTGAATACCCTAGGATACTGGCTAAAAGCTCAGGGATTTAATATAACCTCCGACATCGATCCCAATATTCAAACGACTGGTGATGAGGACGCCATCGATCAGGCTATTTTGAACCTCTTAAGCAATGCGATGAAATATTCTGCAGATAAAAAAGAGATCGGTGTTCGATTATGGCAGGAAGACCAATCGATCTATATTAAAGTTGAGGATAGAGGAATCGGGATACCCGAATCGAAACAGCCGTTTGTCTTTGATAAATATTACAGGGCACATGCAGGGCATGTGAAAGCGAAAGGAGGTTCGGGTTTAGGGTTAACCGTGGTCAAACATATCGTCGACGCACATCAGGGCCGGATTGAAATAAAAAGTGAAGTGAGTCAGGGCAGTACCTTTACGATTATCCTGCCTAAATTGCAGACTTCTATGCTGGAGGAAAGAGACATGGGGTGAAGACCATCCTGGTCATCGAAGATGATGTGTCCATCTTGCGGGGTTTGATCGACAACATCAAATTTGAAGGGTACAAGGTCCTTTCAGCTTCGGATGGACACGCCGGATTAAAATTGGCATTAGAGGATTCACCCGATCTGGTCCTGTTAGATATCATGCTTCCGGGATTGAGCGGCTACGATATCTGCCGGAAGGTGAAAGAACAGAAGCCCGATCTCCCAATTATCATGGTGACGGCCAGAGGGAAGGAGGTGGACAAGATTGCCGGACTCGATTATGGTGCCGATGACTATGTCACAAAACCGTTCAGCATCCCGGAGCTCATGGCACGAATCAGGGCGGTTTTACGGAGATATCAGGATGATAAACCGGTTCTGGAACGATATACGTTCGGAAAGGTGACTCTGGACTTTAAAAAATATCAGACCCTGGTCAACGGAAAGGAAATTCACCTCTCGGCCAGAGAGTATGCCATCCTGAGGTTTTTAATAGCCCGTGCCGAAGAAGTGATCCATCGCCACGTTCTGTTGGATGAAGTCTGGGGTTATGAGTCTTTTCCAACGACGCGTACGGTGGACAATTATATTCTCGATCTGCGTAAAAAATTGGAGGAGGACCCGTCTCATCCGAAACACATCCTGAGCATACGGGGTGTCGGTTACAAGTTCGTCCCCTGAATTTCATGACAGAACTTTGACGGTATTTTTACAATACTCGAACCGGAACGTGACATAGTGATCTGAGAAAACAATTATCTTGGTACGAGTCAACAAAACAATTTCATGTTTCGGTTTCACTAAAAAGGAGGATTGAAAAATGGTAAATCGTCAATTATTTCACTGGATGTGTGTGATCGTTTTGATTGCACTCGTGATTCCTTTGTTTGCCCAGACCTCGAGTCAATTATTTGAAAAAGGTCTGCTGAAAGAGAAAGGCGAGGGCGACCTGGGAGCCGCCATCAAGATTTATGAGAGGGTTCTCAAGGATACAAAAGCAAACAGTGAAGTGGCTGCCAAGGCCCAGCTGCACATCGGGCTTTGCTATGAGAAGCTGGGTAGGGCGGAAGCGGTCAAGGCCTATGAACTGGTCGTGGAGAAATATGCCGAACAGAAGGAACAAGTGGCGGTTGCACAGGCCCGTCTCACCGAGCTCAAGCAAGATATAGGTAAAGAACTGACCAGGATTGTACTGAACGATAAAGAATGGGGAAAACCGGGACCGACCCAGCTTTTGACAATCTCACGCGACGGATCCATGGCCGCTGGTGTTCATTTCCAGAGCAGGAAAGTCTCTAATATTGTTCTCCGCGATCTACGCAGCAATGAAGCCAGGTTCCTCACTGAGTATAGCGGAGGAGACACCAATAGTTACTGCTACGCCCATCATCCCGTTTTTTCACCGGACGGGAAAGAAATCGCCTATTATTGTACAGGCGAAGGAAAATCTGTATTAAACGGCCTCATGGTAGTGACACTTGAAGGCCAAACCAGAGTTCTAATAACCGATAAAAAGGATTACTTTGTCCCGCAGGACTGGATGCCCGACGGGAGCGCGATCCTGATCCTGAAGGGGAGTGAAAGCGAAGCCAACCAGCTGGGTTTTGTCCCCCGAGAAGGCGGTGCATTTAGACCATTGGTCTCTCTTAAAGGAAAGATGCAGCAACCGTTGCTGACCGCGGAGAACCAAAGTGTATCCCCTGACGGGAAGTATGTTCTCTTTACGGACAATGCACCTGAAGAACAACACGATATTTACATTGTGGAATCCGGCGGCGGTGTTCCCAGACCGCTGATCAAGCATCCGGCCCCGGAAAGATCGGTACGGTGGTCTCCGGATGGAACGCATATCGTATTTTGCAGTCCGCGGCATGCAGAGAGCTGGTCGCTCTGGGGCATGGCGGTAAAAAATGGGGCACCAGCCGGAGAACCATTCCTGATCCGGGACGGGATGAGCCAGTCCTTTTTGATGAACTGGACTGACGCGGGGCTGATTTCCTGGGAAATTACCTCGATCACTGACATATTTTTGATGGATACAGATCCAGCAACTGGAGAGCCGGTGAGCGAACCCAAACAGCTCGACTATGTACCCACAGGAAAGAACTATCTTCCAGCCTGGTCAAAAGACGGAAAATCCCTGGCTTTTGTTTCCTATGACATTTATGGCAAAGGATCAATCAATATTATTACCGGGGACGACATTCGTAAATTTCCCATGAAGGAAGATTTTTTATGGACGGATGGATTTCTCAGGTGGACACCCGACGGAACCAAAATAAGCTATTTAAGCGGGGATCAAAATAAATCGCTTCTTTTCTGTTTGGATCCCGCATCGGGAACATGGGAAAGGACACCGATAGCAATCGAAAATTGGGATGTCACCTGGCCTCAGTTTGACAGGAGCGCCGGCGGGAAAACCATACTGCTTGCCAGGAGCGGTTCTGTGGACAACGGGGCCGGGATTGTCGAACTCGACCCGGAAACAGGCGTGGAAAAAATGATTTACCATCCGCAAGACGAATCGAAAGAAGGCAGATTCCATTATTTGAAATGCTCACCTGATTATAAGCAACTGGCTTTCAGGTGTAACAGGAAGCTTATGATATTGGATTTGGATACCGGGGAATGTCAGGAAACGGATTCCGGAGCAAGGTGTCCGAACTGGTCACACAATGGAGACATAATTGTTGGTCATGGTCCCAGAAAAGACGGCCATAATCATTGGCTGAGCAGCATCCCGGTGGATGGAGGTGAGATGATTACATACAATATTGATAAAAATCTCCCGCAGGGAAGCAGAATCGGCAGTCTGGGCTGGTCACCGGATGGGAAGAAACTGGTGTTTAATGTAGGTTCAAGTTCACATGAAGTGGTACTGTATCAGGACTTGATTCCCAAGGATAAATGAATATAAATTTGAAGAGATCTTGAAGCAACAACATTTCGCTGTTATCTATGATTCAGAATAATTAAACCGGGTGGGTTTTTTAGCCCGCCCGGTATCCGTCTCTTCAACCCTGTCAAAGTTATGAACTCTGACAGGGTTTATTTATTTGCTTGCTTTAATCGAATTTTCGTTGCATAATAGATTTTCAAGACCGGCAAAGTGATTTCGCCGTCTGAGGTTTTTGCCAAACGGTTTGAAGGGAAAAATTTCATGCCTTTCTGGGCACCCGATGGGAAGTCCCTGGCTTTTGCCTCGTTTCGCGGGGAAAATTCGAATTGGAGCTATGACAACCTTTACGTGATACAAAATAGTGAGACAGGAGAAGAAGTCGAAATTCAGACGGGCCTGATCATGGGGGCCGCCATGTCGGGGCTCAAACCGCGATGGACTCCGGACAGCAGATCGCTTCTCAAACCAGGAAACCCTTCCGAATGTTCACATGTGGATCTGGAAATAATTTACCGTATACAGTATCCAGTGAAGGCAACCTTCGGAAGGTTTTCTTTACCAAATATTCCGACCAACACCTCTCCTCTCCACAATCACTTGACACAATCTTCACAATTCCTTAACTTTCTAAAAGAGATTTTATGATAAATTGATTCACAATATCCTTCCGAAGGTTCACGGTAAGGTTTGAAAATTGTCGATGATCTATAATATCTTTAATGGTAACCTTCGGAAGGTTTTTCCAACAAATCGCTGGGCATTAAAGGCAATGGATGATAGAGAATCTTAAAATCGCAATCAAAAAGCAGAAAAGGCTGATTGCCATTTTTTTTCTGACCATTTTCCTCCCCTCTGTCTCGTTGAGCATCTTCGGAATCCGGGCCATTAGGAATGAAAAATTTCGATTAGAAAAACAGCTTGAAAACGAACATCGAAGGATTGCCGATTTTTTCAAGACACAGATACATTCTCGATTTGAGAATATTGAAGTCGTCCTCCAAAATGTAGCCCAATACCCCTCGTTTGCCGAGAAAGATGTTCCATCGATAAGGGAACTGCTGAATAACCGCCTACACGACAATCCCCTGATTGAACAAATATTCATACTCAATCGGGATGAAAATCTATCATTTCCCCTGTTCCAACCTTTCGCAGAAAGACATCCCCCTGTGTCAGACATGCGATGGGATACTACCCACCGTGAGAAGTTGTTAAAAGCGCAAGAAGTCGAATTCCAGCGGAACGATTACAGAACCGCCGTTTCCCTTTATCGAGAACTTTTTTCTCTTTCAAGGGATAGAAACACACGTCCACTGATGCTGAACCATATCGCTCGAAATCTGAAAAAATCGGGAAATTACCATCAAGCCATAAAAAATTATCAGAGAATCGTGGACGACTATCCCGAAAGTGTAACGCCTTCGGGACTACCCCTTGTCTTGACCGTCGAATTTCAGATTGTGGATTGTTATCAAAAACTAGGAGATTTTCAAAATGCGATAAAACGTGCGCTGCAATTGTACGGAAATATCCTTGGGAACGCCTGGCATGTAAACGAAGACCAATTCAAAACCTACACCTCCATGGTGCAGGAAACCATTACGAATTTGTTAGATCAAAATGCAGCACCCATCTCTGAGAAGGATTATCAAGACGAGTATGAACAGTTAAAAAGACGGCACGATAAAAAGAGTGAACAATGGCAGATCTGTAAGGACATCAGACAAGAAATCGTTCCTGATCTCCACAGAAAACTATCCGGGACCGAATCCAACACGCAACGTCCCCACCATCTATCAAAAAACATCGGCAACCGATATTTTCTCATTTCCGCAGTCATGATCCCTGATAAAGCAGGCAATAAATCCCTGGGCATGTTGGGAATCAAAATGAACAACGATTACCTCAGAGACATCGTATTGAATGAAATCATCGATGATATCCAGTCAGGCGAACACACAAAATTCGCCATCTCCGATCTTTCCGGAAAAAAGTTGTACGGAGAAGAGGAGCCTCGAGCTGGGAGTCCACGAATATCCGAATACTTTGTCGATAATTTT
>CAZYTI010000180.1:0-7312 GCA_964650065.1 uncultured bacterium | reverse complement strand
ATACCGGATACGCCTGGTTCCGACAATTACCGGCAGGAGTGCCCGGTGCCCTTCGACTCCTGGTCAATTTAATTTCGGCAGGAAAAGTCCATGGTCAATCCACAAATTAAAAAAGTGGACAAGGCTCAAGAACAGCCACCCATTTTATCTTCATGGAGCCGGTTGTATTCTATTGTCATATTGAGTCTGGCCTTTTACATAATACTCTTTTATATTTTTACAAAATTTTTTCAATGATAACTACAAAACAATTGCCCAATATTTCTTCCCTGGCACATGACTATATTTATCACTACGATAAAGTAGCAGGGTTTTACAATGGTGATTTCCGAGATATCGCTTCATATCAACATCAGGCAGACAACGTCAAAACACGCCATATTGAGCGGGATAAATTAACAGCCCTTTTAAAAGAACAAAATAGACAATATGGATGCAGTGAAGAGACAGTCGGAAATATCAATAAGTTGCTCCACGATCAAACAGGCGCCGTTGTAACAGGACAGCAGGTCGGTCTTTTCTCCGGACCTCTTTATACGATCTATAAAGCCCTCACCGCCGTCAAACTTTCTGAGTATCTAAATCAAAACTGCGAAGCGTGCTTCATACCCATCTTTTGGATGGCCTCTGACGATCACGATTTAGCCGAAATCAATCATATCAATCTGTTCAACAAAAACAACCATATCGAGCAAATCCTCTACCCGTCGGAGTCAGCATACAACAAAACACCCGTTTCTGACATTTATTTGACATCAGAAATCGAAAATTGCATACGGCAGTTAAGTGATTTAACCCATGATTCTGAATTTAAACAAAAAATTCTATCCTTCTTGACCGAAGCATATCGCCCGGGCAGGTCCATTGTTGAGGCTTTTGCCCAATGGATGACGCAGTTGTTCAAGTCCTACGGTCTCATTTTTATTGATGCCAACCATCCGGATCTCAAAGCACTTGGGGAAAAAGTCTTTTATAAGGAAATCGTTGAACGCTCACCCTCAACAAAACAGGCCATAGAGACTTCACAAAAACTGGTACATGCCGATTACCACACTCAGATCAAACTTCACGAAGATATATTAAATATATTTTTAGTAGAGGAAGAAAGACGAACCATTCTCTTCAAAGACAATGATTTCGTCATCAAAGACACCCGAAAAATCTTTAAGGAGGATGAACTTTTAGCTCTCCTGAAAAATGATCCTTCACTATTCAGTCCCAATGTAATGCTTCGCCCCATCTATCAGGATACACTTCTCCCCACTGTCGCGTATATCGGTGGTCCCTCAGAAATAGCCTATTTTGCACAAATGAAGGGCGTCTACCAAAGTTTTGGTCTACCCATGCCGGTGATATTTCCCAGAAAAACCGGGACACTCCTGGAAAAAAAAGTAAAAACCGTAATGGATTATTACAATTTAAGAATACAGGATCTATGGCAGACCGAAGACAGTATCATCACCGAAATTGTGAAAAAAATTATCCCCGATTCTATCGATATGGTTTTAAATACCGCCACTACTCACTTAAACCAAGATTTCAGTTCAATCAAACAAGAAATCAACGCCTTTGATCCGTCCCTGAAAGATACCGTGGACCGCACGATGAGGAAAATATTACAACAATTTCAATATCTCGAAAAAAAAACCATTCAAGCATCCAAAAAACGGAACCAAATTGTCACTGAGCAATTATACAAAGCAAAAAACAACCTATTCCCCAACCATCCGCAGCAGGAAAGGATTTTCAACATCGTGCCATATATAATTAAATATGAATATAGATTGATAGACACCCTCTACCAGGCATTCGAGATCAACAATCATGATCATCTGATAGTAAAACTTACGCCTGATTGAATAAATACCACCGAATATCACGGTATAATACAGAAGATGGTTGATTGATCGATTGTTATATTGTTCAATGTGATTCCGTAGTGAATTATTTTACTAAGAGAACTTATTCATTTGTAGAGGATATTTCATGAAACTCGATGCATTGGCTTTTGGTGCCCACGCAGACGATGTTGAGTTGACGTGTTCCGGTACGATAATAAAACTAGGGACCTTGGGGTATAAAACAGGCGTGATCACCCTCACCAGAGGAGAAATGGGAACCAGGGGCAACGCCGAAATACGATCAAAAGAGTTTGCTGAAGCAGGGAAAATCATGGGCCTCACCATACATGATATGCTGGATATTCCCGATGGACGCGTCGAGGTCACCTGGGAGAACAAATTAAAAATAATCAAAGAAATTCGTACCTACCAACCCAGAATCATTTTTGCCCCTTACTGGATTGTCCGACATCCGGATCACGGGAATACATCTACCCTGGTACGCGAAGCAGCCTACCTGGCCGGTTTGAAAAAATTGAACACCGAACAAGAGGCTTTTCGACCTTATAAAGTGATTTACTACCAGTGCAGATACGAATTCGAACCTTCTTTTATCGTCGACATCACGGATGTGCATGATCAAAAAATTAAATCCATCATGGCGTATAAATCTCAATTCCATAATGAGGATCTGGCCGAATATGGAGATGATACCACCATACTGAGCAGACCCGAATTCTCCGACAGAATAACGACCAGAGACAAACAATACGGAAATTATATCGGCGTGAAATATGGCGAACCCTTTTTAATCCGGGAATCATTAAAACTCAACGACCCCGTCGATTTTTTCGGTCCGGAATATTTGGAAACCATTCCCTGACATGATCAAATCAGTAATATTCCTTATATCCCATATTTCCTTTATATCCCTTAAATCCTGTTTATCCTGTCAAAAAAATCGAGTAGAATAATATAAATAGGACAGAGCATGAAAATCGGAATCGTCTGTTACCCGACGCACGGCGGAAGCGGCGTTGTCGCTTCTGAATTAGCCATCGGATTGGCGAAAAAAGGGCATGAAATGCATATTGTCAGTTATGCGCCACCCTTTCGCTTGCAATCATTTCATCAGAATGTCTTCGTCCACGAAGTAGGTGTTGCATCTTATCCACTTTTTAAATATCCACCTTATGCATTGGCTTTGGCGACAAAATTGGTAGAGCTGGTCGAGACCTATCACATTGAACTCATCCACGCCCATTATGCCGTCCCTCATGCAGCCAGTGCATATCTGGCCAAAAACATTTTAAATGCTCAGAGAATTAAAACCATCACGACACTCCATGGCACGGATATCACACTGGTCGGAGCAGACCAATCATTTCATAGGGTCATAAAATTTACCATCGAAAAATCCGATGGTGTCACAGCCGTTTCAAACTATTTAAAGAGACGCACCATTGAAGAATTCAATATTCAACGCGACATACGCGTCATATATAATTTCGTCGACACCACAAGATCGACACCCAATAAAAACATCTGCGGAAAGGAAGTATATGCACCACACGGAGAGAAAATCTTAATGCATGCTTCCAATTTTCGGCCTGTGAAACGGATCAGTGATACGGTACGGATTTTTGCCCGTATTCAAGAACAAATACCGTCAAAGCTCATACTGATCGGTGATGGACCCGAACGACTCTTTATCCAGCAGCTGGTCAAAGAATTGAAGCTGACCGACCATGTCTATTTCCTCGGCGCACAAGACCATATGGAACCAATATTCTTTTGTGCCGATCTGTTTCTTTTGCCCAGCGAGCAGGAAAGTTTTGGATTAACCGCACTGGAGGCCATGGCCTGTAGTGTGCCCGTTATAGGCACAGAAATTGGTGGATTACCCGAGGTGATTACGCACGGCGAGTCAGGATTTTTATTTCCTGTGGGTGACATCGGCAATATGTCTGATAAAGCGATCGCACTTTTAAATGACCCGGAAACACACAAACTTTTTAAAACACTGGCAAGAAAACGAGCCACGAAACATTTCAATGCAAATCAAATCATTCCCCAGTACGAAGCATACTATGAGGAAGTGCTGGCGTTGAAAAATTAGCGAAGCTTCTCCTCAAACCGTTAAATACTGGCTACTGGCTACTGGTTCCTGGTTACCGGCTTCTGGTTAAACAAAGAGTATCGGTATGAATTATTAACCAGCATCCAGTGGCCAGCAACCAGAAACATAATAACTTTAACAATATTTATCTTAAAGAAAACTCAACTGAGAATTCAAGATTCTATATTAATAAAAGGTTTAATAAGGATATCATAAATGGGTTCAATTGACTGGTTATTTCTGAGTACATTTCTCATCTTCGTTGTGGTATACGGTATTTGGAAAACACGGGGCAAAAAAAACATCAAGGAATACCTGTTGGCCAATAGATCGACACCATGGTATATGGTGACTTTATCGATCATGGCCACCCAGGCCAGTGCCATCACGTTTCTTTCAACTCCGGGACAGGCCTATGTCGACGGCATGAGGTTTGTTCAATTCTATTTTGGTCTACCCATCGCCATGATCGTTCTTTCGGTCACGGCTGTTCCCATCTTTCATAAATTGAACGTCTTCACAGCTTATGAATATTTGGAACAGCGCTTTGATTTAAAAAATCGTGCCCTGGGAAGTTCGCTCTTTCTGATCCAACGGGGCCTGGCAGCCGGATTTACCATATTTGCCCCGGCCTTAATTATCTCTGTCCTGCTTGGATGGGATGTCCGGATCACGATATTTCTGATTGGCGGCCTAGTCATTATTTATACCACTTCGGGCGGAACAGACGCGGTTAATAAAACACATCTGCTGCAAATGATCATCATCACGGTGGGCATGTTCTCTGCATTTTTCATGATTTTCCGATTACTGCCCTCGGACATTTCACTCTTCGATGCTGCACATGTAGCAGGGAAAATGGGAAAATTAAACCCCATTACGTTTTCCTTTGACTGGACAGATCGATATAATTTCTGGACAGGACTTATTGGGGGGACCTTTCTGGCCCTTTCCTATTTTGGTACGGATCAATCCCAGGTACAGCGCTATCTATCCGGGCGTTCAATCGCCCACAGCCGGATGGGGCTCCTTGCCAATGGAATTGTAAAAATACCCATGCAGTTTACCATACTCTTTATCGGTGCAATGGTTTTTGTGTTTTATCAATTTGTGACGCCCCCTCTGTCATTTAATTCTATCGAAACAGCCAATATTAAAAACAGTGCGTACGCGACTTCCTACCGGCAACTCGAGACAGAGCATGAACAGGTACATCAAGAAAAGCAATCTCACATTCGAAAAATGCTGGATGCTATGAAGAGCGACAACGATACAGAATTCGATGAGGCTGTTCAGCGGGTCAGGCAATCAAGGCAATCGGAATTGGAAATTCGGGACCGGGCTACTGATCTAATGAAGCAATCGAATCCCGATGCAGACACCAATGATACAAATTATATCTTCCTGTGTTTTGTCATAAACTTTTTACCGGTCGGACTCGTAGGGCTTGTTTTAGCTGCCATTCTCTCGGCATCCATGTCTTCCACCGCGGCTGAATTGAATGCCCTGGCCTCAACAACAGTGATCGACTTTTACAAACGCATGATCAAGAAGAACGGCTCTGAGCGCCACTATCTCGTTGTATCTAAAATAGCGACTGTTTTCTGGGGGATGTATGCGATTTCCTTTGCTTTGTTTGCCAACCGCCTCGGCTCCCTTATCGAAGCGGTGAATATCCTGGGTTCGCTATTTTATGGAACCATCCTGGGAATATTCTTGATCGCATTTTATTTTAAAACAGTGAGTGGCAACGCCACCTTCTTCGCAGCCATTATCGCTGAGTTGGTGGTGCTGTCATGTTACTTCTTCACTGAGATACCCTATTTATGGTACAATGTGATCGGGTGTGTTATTCTCATTGTATTGGCTCATTTAATGAATCCTTGGTTCAAATCAAATAATAATGAAGGGGTCACACCATGAAACAAAATACATTGCTGCAGGCGATTCTGCTCTTCGCAGTTACACTGTCCTCGGGTCGGATGTCAACAATAGTCTCAGCGCAAGAGGTAAACTCGAAACGGAATCTGACCATCGATGATTTCTTCAAATTAAAGACAATCGGTTCGCCCCAGATCAGTCCTGACGGCGACTGGGTCGCTTACACCGTAAGGGAAACCAATCTCAAGAAGGACAAGCGTGAAACACGACTCTGGATGATTTCGACCAACGGCGGCGAGGCCATTCCCATGACAGCAGAAGGATCATCGGCAAGTTCCCCGCGTTGGAGCCCGGACGGTAAGGTCCTGTCCTTCCTTTCTGCGCGAAACGATATGAAAACCCAGGTCTGGACTTTAGACCGGAGAGGCGGCGAAGCCCAACAGCTGACCCATATCAAGCAAGGTGTCTCAGGATATGAGTGGTCACCGGACGGTAAAAAGTTGCTTTTGATTCTAAAAGATCCCAAACCGGCAGATCTGAAAAAAGACGAAAAGAAAAAACCCGAACCCTGGGTCATCGACCGACTGCAGTTTAAACGTGACAATGTCGGATACCTGGACAGGTATCGTAATCATTTGTATATGTTTACGCCGGGTGATTCGCTGCCGGTGCAGATAACGTCCGGGGATTTTGATGACTCCGCTCCTGCCTGGAGCCCCGATGGCAAACTGATCGCATTTGTCAGTAATCGTACCGAGGAGCCCGATGGCAACAGCAACTCAGACATTTGGATTGTTTCCGTGAACAATCCGGACAAAGGCCAGACCCTGCTGCAATTGACCACGAATCCCGGCTCGGACAATTCACCGGCCTGGAGCCCGGACGGCAAATCCATCGCCTATGTGACGGTGACCGAACCGGATAAAATCTGGTACGCCACAAAACACCTCGTCCTGGTCTCATCAGAAGGAGGCACTCCTCAAGTCCTCACGGCCGACTTGGATCGTAATGTGCGATCACCCAGGTTCTCTCGTGATGGAAAATCCATTTTTTTCCTGCTCGAAGATAGTGCTGAACTCAACTTGGCTCGGATCAGCCGAACGGGTAAGAACCTGACTCGCCTGATACACGGAGAACGAAGGGTTGCCGGTTTCATTATGAATAACAAAGGCCAGATGATCACCTTGATCAGTGAGCCGAAATTACCAACTGAAGTTTTTGTACTGGAGAACCAAAAGTTGCGCCAACTCACGCAGGCCAACAAGGATCTACTCAACGAACTGAATCTTGCCGAGTTAGAGAATATCCATTGTAAAAGCAAAGACGGCACGGAAATTGAGGGATTTATCTTTAAACCACCTGGTTTTGATACGAAGTTCCGCTACCCCACTTTGTTAAGAAATCACGGAGGACCCGTTTCGCAGTACGATTTTGGATTTAAATTCGATGCACAGCTTTTTGCTGCCAATGG
>CAZYTI010000179.1:0-7314 GCA_964650065.1 uncultured bacterium | reverse complement strand
ACTCTCAATTCTTCGTGGAGTTTTGACAATTATTCTTTGGATGATTATCTTTTTTGGAACGCACGATACGGCGATGGTCGAAATTCCGGTGGTGAAGTTAACGAAGGAAGATCAGAGGCTATTTACTGGCAAGGTACCCACACGATTAATTATAGTACCGATTTCGCTGACGTGCATAATTTCGATGTAGTTACTGGATATGAAGCTAGTAAAATGAACAGAGAGGATGTAGAGATCTGGGGTGAGGGATTTGCACATCCCAATTTGATGACTGCTAATACTGCTGCGCTAATAACCGGCAGCGGAAGTAGTAGATCTGCTTATGCTTTCGAATCAATGTTTGCAAGAGTTAATTATAATTATGACCTTAAGTACTATCTCTCCGGTTCTTTCAGAAGAGACGGTTCATCGAGGTTCGGGGCTGACAATAGATGGGGAAATTTCTGGTCTGTGGGATTAGGTTACACCCTGACCGAAGAATCGTTCATGCAAAATATTACTTTTATTAATTATCTGAAATTGAGAGGCAGTTATGGTGAGATCGGTAACGCCGAAATAGGTAATTATGAATGGCAGGGTTTGTATGGTTTCGCCCCCTCATATAACGGATTGCCGGGATCATCACCGTCACAAGTTCCAAATACCTTATTGACCTGGGAATCGCAGGGTATCTTTAGTGTTGGTTTAGATTATGCGGTATTGAATAACAGAATAACAGGTTCGGTTGAATATTACAAAAAATACTCGTCAGATTTACTGCTTGATGTACCGATACCGTATACAACCGGTTTCTCAAGTGTCCTGCAGAATTTCGGCGACATGGAAAACTGGGGTTATGAAGTTTCAATGCTGGCAGAGATCTTGAGAACTAAAGATTTTGGCCTGTCTTTGAATCTCGCCCTCACGACGCAAAATAATGAAATTACCAAACTCAAAGATTCATTTGTTGACGGCACCAAAAGAAGAGAAGAAGGTAGAGACTATCAAGAATACTATCTCTATGAATGGGCAGGTGTTAATCCGGATGATGGGACAGCCTGGTATTATACTGAAGATGGAGAGAAAATTAACTCGTATAGTACGGCCGGACGTCGTTATCTCGGCAAAAGTGCCACACCGGATCTATTAGGCAGCTTTGGTTTTTCCGGACATTATAAACGCTTCACATTCAGTGCCTATGCCAACTGTAGTTTTGGAAGTTATCTATTTGAAGGTGCAGCCAGATTTTATCATGGCGACGGAAGATATTTACCAAGATCAACCGATCAATGGGCATGGGAAAACAGCTGGAAAGAACCCGGCGATAATGCCAAAGTTCCTCAACAAAAATGGGGTGGCAATAAAAACTCGCAGCCTAATAACTCTTCCAGATATCTGTATAAAGGCGATTATATACGCCTGAAAAACGTGAGACTCGCTTATAAATTGCCGGAAAGCCTCGTAAACAAACTGACATTAGGTGCATTGGAGGTTTACGTTGATCTTCAAAATTACTGGACATGGGTAGCAGACGAGGATCTGCAATTTGATCCTGAACAAGTAATCAGCGGTGTCTATAATACCGGTACTCCTAACAGTAAAACAATCAGTTTCGGAGCGAACATCGGACTCTAAGGTGATAAAAAAAATAAACCATTTTTACTTAAGGAGTAAAATATGAAACTATTAAAGATATTAATAATGACGATACCTTTGATTATGGTGATGGTCATCGGCACTGGCTGTGACCACTTAGCACTTGAGCCTCATCAAAGTGTATCAAATACTGCATATTTCCAATCAATGGATGATTTCCGGGCTGCACTCATTGGTGCCTATAACCAAATGCAGGGTTCGTCTTGGATCGGAGGTACAATGACGCTTGTACCGGATATCCTGTCCGGTGATGTAAAGCAGAGCCCTCAATGCAACAGGTGGCAAGAATGGTCAGACTACGAAGGCGGAGCTATTTCAGGTCACGATTTTGAAATGTTGCTTTGGAGAGAAGTTTATCAAGCCATGGATATGCTGAATGCAGTGATCAGTAGGGAGGCGGATTTTACGCCGCCATCTGGTTTTGAGGCCGAATTTACTCAACTCATCGGCGAAGCTTATGCAATTAGAGCATTAGGACATTTTGACCTGGTGAGAATGTATGCACAGCACTATACGTTCAGTGCAGGCGCTGCTCACCCTGGCGTTCCGATAATAATCGAGCAAGACATTAATAATCTTCCTGCTAGAAATACTGTAGCTGAAGTCTATGCTCAGGTAATTGCTGATTTCACTACAGCAATCAGCAAGATGACTATGACTCGCTCAGGCCCGTACCTGTTCACAAAAGAAGCTGTACAGGCACTGCTTTCAAGAGTCTATCTCTACATGGAGGATTTTACAAATTCAATAACCATGGCTGATGCGGTTATCAACAGTGGGAAGTACAGCCTGGTATCCAGAGCTAATTATGTAGGTATGTTTGCCCCCGGCGGATCACCCGAAGCTATATTGGAAATATTTAACGAAACTGTAGACAGCGGAGGCGGTGTTTATGTAGGCAGAATGTATCATAAAGATGGTTACGGTGATTACCTTCCTTCGAAAGATCTGTTGAATGATTTTGCTGAAGGTGACATCAGGTCAGGGCATTACGTTTTCGATGAAGATCTTACAGGGGACTACGCAAGTATGCGGGTAAATAAATGGCCAAACACAAATTACACTGATAATGTACCTGTGATCAGACTGTCTGAAGTTCTCCTTAACAGAGCAGAAGCTTACCAAAGATCAGGAAATGATGCCGGAGCACTGGCAGACTTGAACATGATCAGAGAAAGAGCTTTTGGTGATACTGATCATAATGTATCTGCAACAGGTGCTGATCTTTTGGCTGCTATCCTGCTTGAAAGAAGATTGGAATTAGCAAACGAAGGACATGCTATCTTTGATATCACCCGACATAAAAAGGATATGGTTAGAATAGACTATACCGGCGATCAAGGTACAGTTACTTATCCTAACGACTACTGGATTTTTCCAATTCCTGATGACGAAATGAATGTAAATGCGAACCTTGTACAGAATGCGGGATATTAGGCGAAGTTTTTTTCCTAATATCAATCTCTTTATAATCTTGACAAAAAAAATCCCTCCCTGCTAAGCGGGGAGGGATTTTTTTTAACCGGAGCATATCACCGAATACGATACTGAAACGAGCCTCTGACTATCTTTCCTTCTTCATTCATCCCCTCAATAATTCCTGTTATAGACAATTTCTGGTTTGGATTGTAGTATGAAAAATTAATTTTACCGGACTCATCTAAATTGAGCCTCGGCATCCAGAATGGATTTCTCATCGTTTGCTGATGGATTTTCTTCTTACTTGTCTTTTGAGTTATTCCACTTCCTTTTGTTGTGATTTCAATGACTCCGTCTCCAGCAAACGAATCAAATCTCAAGATATCTTGTGAAGCTGTGTGAATCTGAATATTTTCCACATCACGAGGATTTATGTAACTCAATACACCAGGATCGTGACCTGATTTCATCCCGTCAACAACAATCAATGCACCCGTTGTGGACTGAAAGCTGCTAATCCCCTGGAAAACAATTCTTCCGTTTATCATCTGATACGGTTTGATCATTTTGATGGCTCCTAATACGCCAATATTCGTTATGTGCCGTTTCCAAGGTGGTACTTTTTCACTTTCTGAGTATGCTTTCATTGACGTTGAGAAATGCTCATCAATATAAATTGCCAGAGTTACTAATGTGTCCTCATTCCAATCTTGTGAGTATTTATAGCGATCCAGTTCTATTGCATTGGAAATTTGTTCGTTACGATTCGCCGTGAAGAGAAGGTTTGTTTGCTCATCGAATTTCCGCTCGGTCATAACGTGAACATTTTCATCTAACCTCAAAACTTTATCCCAGGAGAAACACCGAATGGATTGGGTCATGAGCAGGAGATCAGTGGCGCCTCCGGATAATGAAGCTTCTTCAAAATAAGAATTGGGATTGCTTATTTTTTGTTTTAATTCCGAGGTCAAGAAAAAGGTGGATAATATATGTGGTGTCGTTTTTAAAAACAAACGATATTCAGGTAAGACAGTTAAACTACATTCCACGGGTATGGGAATGTCAACTTCATCGGCTACTTGAATCGAAATGTTTGTTTCCTCATTAGGTTTGTAATTATCTTTGTCAGGATGAATTTTCATTTGCGCCTGTTTATGTTCATTAACAAACACCAGTCTTTCTGCTTTAAGAGTACCAACACGATCAAAGACAGAGATTTGTGCGATGCCCATGGGAAAATCATTCACAGGAATACGAAGCCGAAGCGAATCCTGCAAAATCACATTCGATGCAATATTATATGCGCCGCCAACACGTGTAATCCAGGAAGTCTTTTGAAGATGTGGTGAATCAGAACCGGCTCTAACAAAGATAAATTCTCGATTTACACTGTCAACTGAAACAGAAATGCCATTTTTTGTCACAAGCGGCAATGGATATTTTTCCTTCTGTCCATCCGGCTTTATGATTTGTACCTCATACGTATCTTGAATCGATGGGTTGAATGAAAACAGGCCGATACCATTATCATTGGTTTTTATTTTCGTGATCACATCCTGTTTTTGATTGACAACGATCCCGGAAATAGCCATTGGATTCATCAACTCATCGACAGCCTGGAAAGCAACCTTTGTATGAATACCCTCTACAAGAGAACCTCCTTCCGGAAAGAATGTCATGTTCATTTTTGTTTGTTGTGTCGGAATCAGGATTGCTCTTGTTTCTACGTCCTTTTGATACGTTGCCTTTAATTTCAATAATGTGAACCGGTCAACACGTTGTGGGGGTAGAATAAATTGAATCCGCGCAGAACCACTCTCATCTGTTTTTTGTTTCCCTTTCTTTATGATTTCATCAGTCATCTGTATTTCATAGTCGATCTCAAGATTGTCAATTGGTTGTTTTTTCCGCGTCCAAACATGAATCGCTGCGCTCACGCTATCATTTTTCATAAAAAGAGAATCATTCAAATCTACATTAATAAAAAACGTCGGCAGGAAGGAGTTAACGATACGTATTTGCTGATGAAATACATCTTCTTCAGAACCATTCTGCATCCAATTTGAATAACCCACGAATGTATAAATTCCTTCTTTCATCGATTTGGGTATCTTGAAATTCCCCTGGGCAAATCCATTTTTTATGGAATAACGATTCTTACGCACATCTTGACCTGTTTCATCAATCAGTTTTATGGTCAGGTCTTCGCTTAAATCAGATGGCTTATGTTGTAACGATTCGACGATATATGCCTTGAACCACAGAAGTTCCTTCGGTTTGAATATGGTCTTATTAAGCTGTACATAAACCTTTTCTCTGGGGAATATTTCATGATATCGTTTAAATTTACCCATTAACTCTGAAATAAATTCGTCCTGCTCTTGAGGTACAAAATGCAAAAATAAAACACTTAGTATTAAAACGAGACTATTTTTAAACCTTTTATCACGATAACAACTGGAGTTTTGAGTCAAGTTTCTGAAACAGAATACTTGCCTCAACAATGACTCGTGCGCCTCAGGCGCATTAATTTTTAACATAACATCTCCGATCGTTATTTTTAAAGGAGGTTTCCAAATGTTTCGATAAAATATACCCTATTTTTTAGACGCATGCAAACAAAATAAGTTTCCTGAAAAATTCTCCATTATCAATTGCCAATTGACGATTGACAATTGATAATTCATTCAGAGACTGCATGTGAAACAGACGCAGACAATTTACGTAAAATAATATTATAAAGGAGAGGCTCATCCTAAAAAATACAATTCAGTCGTAAAATGATGTTGATCGGTCCAATGGGTCAAAAAATAGCTTGACAATGGTCACCAAATTTTTTATACTGAAAAAACTACACGGAACAAATATTTTTCCTTCCACAGTTATTGGTGCCAAACGAGAAAGTACACCATCTGCGAACGGAATTTACTGGTAGGCAGCAATTATTGGACTGGATACTCAGTGGGATTCACTTTTCTATTACTTCATGATTATGCTTCATAGAACAGGGAAGAAGGAACATATTTTTTAAATTAGATCTTTATCTTGATCCTGATGAAATCGGTGAAGTATAAACTTATTATTATAAGATGTCAATTGTAATACAAGTAATTGTTATCTCTTGGATTGATATGATGGGCTCAAAATGAATCATTCATATCATTCTTGCATGATCCATTTGTTCGTGAATTCAGACTGACGTGTAACCTTTTTAATACAGTCAATCATGGAACGAGAGGAGGTGATAGGGGGAGGAAACACGGAGGTATTTCAAGAGAATGAATTAACATTCGGAGGAGGTGATGCGAAAAACGATTTTTGGGGCATTTTATTTCTAAAATGCCGTTTCTCCAACGAAGGAATGAAAGTCTAAGGAGAACACAATGGAAAAAAATTCAATGATAATGCTCACAGTATTGCTTTGTCTGCTTCCCATGCTTCTCTTCGGGCAAAATCTTACCTTAAAGGGAACCGTAACGGATGAAGTGGGCAATCCGCTGTGGGGAGCCAATATCTATCCGGAAGGCATGATGTTCGGTGCCGCCACCGAGTCGGATGGTTTCTATACCTTTGTCATTCCCAGAGACGCTGCCCAGGGACAGGAAGTGGAACTGGTTGCACGTTTCATGGGGTACAAGATTGTAAGAGAAACCATCACCCTGAGACCCGGCGAGCTCACCATCGACTTCAGTCTTCAGGTGGATGTGCTGGAGTTGGACGCCGTGGTGGTGACCGGTATGGGCGTGGAGATTCCCAAGGAGAAACTGGGCGTCACCATCGCCAAGGTCAAGCCGAGACTGGTCCAGGAAGCCGATCAACCCAATATCGTTTCCGGTTTACACGGTAAGGTGTCCAACGTGGAAATCGTGAAGACCAGCGGTGATCCCGGGACCAACGCCTTTATCCGCATTCGAGGCGGGAATTCCATCGACCGCGGGACGCAGCCGTTGTTTGTGGTGGACGGCTCACCCATCAACAACCAGACCAACTACACCTACGGCGATAACGGGGGCATGGAATCGGCCAACCGGGCTTCGGATATCAATTCGGAAGACATAGAGTCCATCGAAATCCTGAAAGGGGCCGCGGGTTCGGCCATTTACGGCTCCCGGGCCTCCAATGGGGTCGTGCTGATTACCACCAAGAGCGGACGGCCGGGAAAGACCAAGATCACCCTCAAGTCTTCGTGGGGAATGACCAAAATGAACAAGGGCGACCCCCTTCACACGTGGTATGCTCAGGGGACCAAAGGCAAATATT
>CAZYTI010000178.1:0-7367 GCA_964650065.1 uncultured bacterium | reverse complement strand
CTCCAGATTCAATCCGGTTCTGGTTCTGAAAGATTTGACTAAAGTGAAATTGTTCTCAAGATTAACACTGCGGAAAGGTCTCATTGTCGTTCAATTTTGCATTTGTCTTATTTTTATCATTACGATTGCTGTAGGGTACCAACAGATTCAGTTCGAAAGAAATTACGATTCCGGAATCGAAACAGACCAACTCATTAATGTTGAATTGGGGGATGTTGGTTTCGACTCCTTCAACCAAGAGATTTCGAATTATGCGGGTATTTCAAATGTTTCGGCGTCGTTTCCTGTCCCCAATACGGGAGAGGCCTGGGGAGCCTGGGCACGGAGAGTGAATAGTCCCGATTCTATGAGAATTCACGTGATGTCGATCAGTCGAAATTTTATAGATAATATGGGTCTGAAAATAATAGCAGGCCGTAACTTTCCGGGGACGGCGAGTTCAGAGAACGAGCTGTTCACGCTTCTTAATGAAACTGCAGTTAAAGAATTCGGTTTTGGTACCGCTTTGGACGCTCTCGGTCAGAGCATACAATATAAAGGCGATTTCAACCTGGAAGTAATCGGTATTGTAAAGGATTTTTCACATTCACATTTACATTTTCGAAATAAGCCGTTGGTTTTACGAAACAATCCTAAATACTTCCGTCATGCAAATATTGAGATTTCGGATAAAGATGTTGCCGGGACCCTGCAATTCTTAGAGACCAAATGGAAGGATCTCGATCCAATCCATCCATTCAAGTTTGCTTTCTACAAAGATCAAGTCGAGTTTCCGTTTATTATATATAATACCGCATTACAAACCATTGGTTTTATTACCCTTTCGGCCATCTTCATCGCCTTCTTCGGACTTCTGGGTATGGTCATCTACGATGCCGAGGCAAGAGTGAAGGAAATAGGAATCAGAAAAGTAATGGGTGCCCGAATATCCGATGTTGTTCGAGTCACTTCCAAACGTTTCATTGTTTTGCTATCTATTGCATCAATTATTTCTATCCCGGTTACCTGGTTTCTCAATGGTGCCTGGTTACAGTTCCTTCCTTTTCGCATTCAGTTGGGATTTGGACCTTTTTTATTTGGCATTCTTTTCATGTTCATGGTTGCCAGTACGATCATATTCCCCAAAACCATCAAAGCAGCACGGGCAAATCCCGTGGAATCCCTCCGGTATGAATAAATCTCCTGCCTGATTTTTCTCCCCGCCCTATGGAACACGGATTTGCACGGATGGAACGGATTTACACGGATAAAAATTATATATAAATAATTTCTTCAATCCGTACTGATCCGTTATATCCGTTTAATCCGTGTTCCATGGGGAGTGGGACATATTTAACCTACAATGTAAAACAAATTATCCTTGACATTCTCATTTATATGTTTTACATTGTAGGAATAATAACCAGGGAGGATAAAATGGCTTTCCTATCGAGAGCAGAAGAGATGGTTCTTCTGTCCATATTGAGGCTCGGCGATAACGCCTATGGCGTGACCATCCGGGCGGAATTAAAATCAATGACAGGCAAGATTTGGGCGTTCGGTGCACTGTTTGTGACCTTAGACAGAATGTCCAAGAAAGGATATCTGACATCCTATCTGACCGAACCGACCCGGGAACGGGGGGGAAGGAGCAAACGAATGTACAGGCTGACCCGGGAAGCTGTGGACGCCCTGAAGTCAGTGAAGGCGCTCCAAAAGTCGATGTGGGACGGGGCACCGGAGTTGACAGGCCTGAAGATTGGTTAGTGGTGAGTGGAGAAAACGGTAAACGGTGAACGGTAAACGGTGAACGGTGGTGAAGCAGATCAGAAAATCAGGGTATCAGTGGGCGGGATTGAAGGAAACAAATCAGGTGCACAGAGCATCATTGGGAAATAAAAAACGGTGAATTCACGATGACTAAAGATAATAAACCACCCAGGCTGGCCGAATGGTTTATGAAAGGTATATTCCCGGATGGGGGGAAGTATTCAACATTGGGAGATCTGGAGGAGGTTTTTCAGGGTCAGGTTAAAGAAAAGGGGTACTTTAGGGCTTATTTATGGTACTGGCTGCAGGTGTTGAAATCGATTCGTCCGTTTACCAAGGGTTTTGTTGTCTGGAGATTGATTATGTTGAAGAACTGTCATAAGGTCACAATCCGGAATTTAATGAAATACAAGACATTCACATTGATTAATGTTTTTGGTCTGATCCTGGGTATGACTTGCTGTATCGTCATCTTCAAGTTTGTCCAGGGGGAGACGGGTTGGGATACGACTTTTCCGAACAAGGAGCGGCTCTATCGCCTTACAGTGGCATCGGAGGTCTTGTCCACAGGAGAGCGTCAGACCTGGGCAACGAGTCCCCTGTTGTGGGCGCCGGCCATGGAGAAGCTGTACCCGGAAATCGAAAAGACGACACGTATGGTGTTTTCTTATGACCCGATTCTGATTGAATCGGGTCATAACCATGTCGAGCAGGGCAATGTCTTTTATACCGAGGAATCGGTTTTTGAACTATTTGGATGGCGTTTGGATGCAGGAGATCCACAGAAAGTCTTTTTAAATCCCAATGATGTTGTCCTGACCTGGAAATGTGCAAAAAAATATTTCGGTGACGAGAATCCGATGGGGAAAATCCTTTTGCTAGTGCAGCAGGAGAGGAATGCCAGGGGGGAGATTGTCGAAAAGAAAATACCTCTCACGGTAAGGGGCCTCATGCAGGATGTGCCTCGAAAAACACATGTCAAACCCGAGATGTTGATTTCCTTCATTACTCTGAATGACCTATTTGGTGGGGATGTTCAGGCCGGAAGCCATCCCAATCCCGATTTCTGGCGATGGACCATTGGATATACGTATTTATTGTTACGAGATAACTACGGACCCGTCCAATTTGAAGAGAAGATTCCCCAGTTTCTCAAAGACCATGTGGGTGATGCCAATATTTCCCGTGGGTTCAGATACCTTCCCTATCTGCAAAATGTCTCCAAGATTCACCTGGAAAAGCAGGTTCAGGGTACGCCGGAGTTGGGGACGGATAAGGACCATCTCTATTTTTATTCCATAATCGCCTTTTTTATTCTGATCGTCGCATGTTTCAATTTTATCAATCTTTCCACGGCGCGTGCAGGGAAACGTTCCCTGGAAGTGGGTATCCGTAAAGTGGTGGGATCATCACGACGGGATCTCATCGGACAATTTTTAGGTGAATCGGTTCTTCTCAGTCTGGTGGCGCTTATCCTGGCGTTATTTCTATCGGAGTTTGTGGGTTCCCTATTTTCCCATTATACAGGCAAAGAGATCGTGTTACTGCCCCGGGAAATACCGATATTCATTCTGAGTTTAGCCGGCATCCTTCTCTTCACAGGCGTATTGGCTGGTGGGTATCCCGCCTTTTTGCTTTCGGCTTTTCGACCCAGCAGTGTGCTTAAAAAGACACACCAGTCCGGCATGAAGGGAGCCTTCATTCGTAAGACATTGGTCATTTTGCAGTTCACCATTACGATCTTTTTTATCATCGGTGCGATGACCATTAGAAAGCAACTTTCATTTATGAGGAAACAGGATCTGGGTTTTCAGGGCTCCAATGTTTTTGTTCTGTCACCCGTGTCCAATGCACCCCTTTATGATGACTTGGAGGCTTTTAAGAATGAACTGATGCGTCATTCGACCATCGAAGCTGTGACCTTTTCTTCGGTCATACCGGGACGTATGTGGGTAGAGGATCTGTGGGTGAAAAAGGATCAACCGGGTCAGGGGACATCTGTGCTCTACGAGGTTGAGACCGATTACGATTTTATCGATCTTTACGGTTTGGAATTGGTCGCCGGAAGACAGTTTGAAAAGAAGATGGGAACGGATGGGATGAGAGACATTCCCAGTTTGGAGGAAACGGGGGATGATTTCTCTCTCAGAGAAGAGGAGGGGGTGGAGAGCCTAAAGCGCCCCAAAGAGGTGGGCATTGTTTTAAATGAGAAAGCTGTAGGGCAATTGGACCTGGATGATCCCACACAAGCCCTGGGGCAAGTCCTGGTTCGGGATCCGGTCTCTGTCGATTTTTACGGCAGAGTTGTTGGGGTGGTCAGGAATTTTCATTTTGAATCCCTTAAGGCGGACATTCAACCCCTGGTCATGTTCCTTCACGATCCATCGTACCCTATCCCCATGGAGATTTCAATTAAGGTGTCCAACCGAGAGCTTCCCCAGACACGGATCCATATTGAGAAACGATGGCGTGAATTTTTCCCTGAGGCGACCCATGAGACCTTCTTTATCGATGCCCATTTCGGCCGCCTCTATGAGCAGGAACAACGGATCTTTGAAATCTTTTGCTATGGAACGCTTCTTACGGTCTTAATTGCCTGTCTCGGATTGTTTGGTTTAATCCTGTTTGTGATTGAGCAGAAAACCAAGGAGATTGGGATTCGTAAAATATTAGGCGCATCCATGCCCCATATCTTCTTGCTCTTCTCCAAAGGGTATATCAAACTCATTCTAATATCGAATCTCATCGCCTGGCCTGTTTCATATTTTTTCCTAAACAAGTGGCTTCAAAGTTTTGCCTACCGTGCAAGCTTCAATCCATGGATATTTATTTTTACAGCTTTTATCGCCTTCTTCATTGCCATGGCTACGATTTGGTTTCAGGTTTTTCAGGTGGCGCGGGCGAGGCCGGTCGAGGCTCTACGATATGAATGAGTGGTGAGTGGTGAGTGGTTATTGGTGAGTAGTGGAAAAATGGTGAACGGTAAACAGTGAACGGTCAACGGTAAAAAATGGTGAGCAGTGATTTGTGATAGCTAACCGCTGAAAAAATAGTAAACAATTCCATTAAGATGGTTTTCACCCGGGAGGTGGAGACCATTTGTCATTGATTTGGTATCATTTATCATGCAACCACTTTTTGAAATTTTATAGGAACTTTATTCAATATTAATTCAGTCAGATCCAACTTTGAACTCGCATTATCAATGTCTATTCCTACAAGATTTCCATCTTTATCATAATCTAAAACAACTCCTGTGGAGATTTCAATACTGTCTTTGCTTGTTTTAGAAGAAAAATCAATGTAAATCGAATCTGTATCAGGATAATAATTGATTTTCATGGTTTATAACTCCTATCGGGAAATGCATTATGAATTGTCACTTTATCATTTAAAGTCACAACTCTTAAAATCATATTTTCCAGTTCTTCAATCTTTCCCCAAAACCGGTATCTGTTATTTTCTTGTTTTTCCATCATGATAGGATTTTTTAGAACTCGTACACACCACTCTTTTTTAATGTAAGGCCGTTTTCGGAGAACTTCATTTTCAAAGTAATCAGTATAATTATATGTATTCATAAATTTGCGAATGCTGTTAATAAATTCAATAGTTAAGGTATTAAATTTTTATTAAATTTCAAATTATTTTTTTATCCTTTCGCTCCTATCCCGAAGGTCATTTAAATTAAGGTGGTCTCCTCCTTGGAAGTTGACACCTCAAAATTATATAAAAAATTCCTTGTATATTAGTGGCGAAATACGTATAATGAGTATAGTGAATGCGTATAAATATTGAGGTCCAGATGAAATTGAAAATGAATTTAACAATTGATAAAGAGCTCGTTCCTCAGTCTAAGAAATATGCCAAGAAGCATGGCATATCTGTATCACAATTGGTCGAGGAACTTTTACGAGAGACGATCCGAAATGATAAACCGTCTTTTTCGACTCGTTGGCGTGGAAAATTCAAGACCGCAGAAAAAGATGATGTTAGATTTACTAAATTAAAAGAGCGTTACCTCTCATGATTGTTCTCCTAGACACTGATGTATTAATTGATGTGGCATTAAATCGTGAACCGTTTTCAGAGTTTTCGTCTATTGTCCTTGATAGTGCAGAACAACGACTCTTACAGGCTTTCATCGCCTGGCATTCGATATCAAATTTCTATTATATTACATCTTCAATCATTCCAGAAGCTGATTCGAAAGTCTTTATGAAAGAACTTTTACAATTTGTTCAAGTTGCACCCACAACGACAAAAGATGCACTGTACGCCACAGCTTTAAATTTAAAAGATTTTGAAGATGCCCTTCAAATTGCAGCTGCCAAAGCTTGTGATGCCGAATTTATTATTACTCGGAACATCAAGCATTACAAGAACTGCCCAATAGAAGTAAAAACACCGAAGGAATTCTGCACATTGATTAAGCCCTATTAAGTCCCAATATTCAAAGGTGCAGAAGATGATGCTGATGTTGTAACGCTATGGACAAAGGTGGAATTATTTTTTACTCTCAAGTTCCCATCCTAGATATCAATTCTATTTTAGATGGTCTCCACCTGGGAGGTGGAGACCATCTGTACTTCCATGATCTTCCCTCAAAAATCGGTTGATTTTCATTGAAAAATTCGATATATCTAAAACAGGGACATGGGGATTAATAACCCTGGTTCGTCTATTCTTTACTGGTTCAAATCTTAACTTCTTAGGTTATCATTCAAACAGGATTAACAATCCAATGTATATGTGAATATGAGCCCATTATTGGTGAAATCCGGGATGAATGAAAAGGAAGAGAAATGATGATTTTTTTTGTGAAGCGATGGATGATACGATTGGGAGGTATCGCCCTCCTCGTTGGTTTATTGGCCTGCAGCAGCATGCATCACTCTAATCGTGTGCTTTGGTACGACAAGCCTGCCGAGCATTTTGAGGAAGCCCTGCCCCTGGGTAACGGAAGGATTGGGGCCACGGTTTTTGGAGGCGTAAAGACCGAGCGTATTCTTTTGAATGAAGCCACACTCTGGGCCGGTGGACCGGTTGATGCCCACATGAATCCCGATGCATACAAGCATATACCGGCAGTGCGCAAGGCCCTGTTCGACGGCGATTATCAAAAAGCGGATCGTCTGGTAAGGCAGATCCAGGGGAAGTTCTCGGAATCATATGCGCCTATGGGGGATCTCCTCATTGACATGAACCATGATTCCATTTTCACAGATTATCGACGGGATCTGGATCTTCGAACCGCTGTTGCCACCACACAATATACGATTGATGGGCGTACCTATTTCCGGGAAGTCTTTGTCTCCCATCCCCATCGAGTGATGGCCATCCGAATGAAAAGCGATAGAAAAGGTTCACTGGGATTCACTATCCGACTCTCCAGTCAACTCCGTTATCAGGTGTCTGCACAGGACAATCGGTTCATTATGGACGGTCAGGCTCCGGTGCACGCCGAGCCCAATTACCGGGGCGATATGGAAAACGCCATTGTTTATGATAAACAAAATGGTATGCGGTTTCGGGTCATCACCGAAGTGGTCGACACGGATGGGACGATTCAAGAAGATGGTAAATCGTTATCGGTCTCCGGTGCAACCGAGGCGATA